>CAJWBV010000043.1 GCA_913020275.1 uncultured Rhodobiaceae bacterium | reverse complement strand
GGCGGATTCGCTCGGCGCGGCGGCCCCTGTTGTTGCTGGCGCTTCTGCCGGTTCGGCCACCGGCGTTTCAACGGGCGGCGGTGCGGGTACGTAAGCGGTGGTGGCGTGACCTCCGGAGCGGGCAACTTTGATGCGCATGCCGCCGGATTCAATCTCGATTTCGGTCAGGCCTGTTGCATTGAGCAACTCTGCCAAATCCTTAATCACCTGACTGTCAGGAAGTTTTGCCATGAATTTCGACCTCTTATTCCTTTATCAGCGTTGCAATTGCGTCGACGGCAAGAAGATATCCCTTCGGGCCGAGGCCGCATATTACACCCTGAACGGTTGGCGATATATATGAATGATGGCGAAAAGGTTCGCGCGCGAAAATATTGGACAAATGCACCTCAATGGCCGGTATTTCAAGCGCCTGAAGTGCATCGTGCAAGGCAATTGAGGTGTGCGTATAGGCACCGGCATTAAGGATCAACCCACCGGCGGTGCTGCGGGCGGCCTGCACCATGTCCACCAATGCGCCTTCGTCATTACTCTGGTCGAATTTCATTTCCAAATCGTATTCGCCAAGGCGCGCGGCGCACATGCGCTCTATGTCGGCCAGCGTCGATGTGCCATATATTTCAGGCTCGCGTGACCCCAATAGGTTAAGATTGGGCCCGTTAAGGATATGTACCGGTCTGGCAACCAAGATATCACCTCATCACGTGGCCCGATGTGTAAAATCAAGGCCGTCATGCCTTGGCAGTAACCGAGATTTGGATAAAGTGCAAGCCTAACCATATGTCTAAAGACATGGCAGGCGAAATGAAAAGCGGCGAAGAGGCGCATAAGGCAATGAAAATTACCGTAAATGGTGAAGATCGGTATTTTGATGCACCGCTGTCTATAGCAGGTCTACTGACAAGCCTTGGCATTGCAGGGGGTAAGGTGGCGATTGAACGGAATCTGGAAATTGTGCCGAAATCGGCTTATGACACAATCGGTCTGAGTGATGGCGACCGCATTGAAATTGTGCATTTTATCGGAGGAGGCGCTTGAAGGCGAAACGGATATGACCAATCAGGCAACCGACACGGATCCGCTGATAATTGCAGGCCGCGTATTTTCCTCACGGCTGATCATTGGCACGGGAAAATATAAAGATTATGCAGAAAACGCCGCCGCGGCCGAGGCGTCGGGCGCGGAAATCGTCACTGTTGCGGTCAGACGGGTGAATTTATCCGACCCGTCAGCACCCATGCTGGTGGATTATGTAAGCCCGGAAAAATATACCTTTTTGCCCAATACGGCGGGGTGTTTTACCGGCGAGGATGCCGTGCGCACCTTAAGGCTGGCGCGAGAAGCGGGCGGCTGGTCGCTGGTGAAACTGGAAGTTCTGGGCGATGAAAAAACCCTCTATCCGAATATGCCCGAAACTCTGCGCGCGGCTGAATTACTTATCAATGACGGGTTTGAGGTCATGGTATATTGCAGCGACGACCCGATTATGGCGCGCGAATTGGAAGATATTGGCTGTTGCGCCATCATGCCGCTCGGCGCGCCCATCGGGTCAGGGCTGGGCATTCAAAATCCTGTCAATATTCGCCTGATTGTGGAACAAGCCAAGGTGCCCGTGCTGGTCGATGCCGGGGTGGGCACGGCCTCGGATGCCGCCGTTGCCATGGAGCTTGGCTGCGACGGCGTGCTGATGAATACGGCAATCGCCGAAGCCAAAGATCCGCTGCAGATGGCGCGCGCCATGCGTCATGCGGTGATTGCCGGTCGGCAGGCATATTTGGCCGGGCGTATGGCCAAGCGGCTTTATGCCGACCCCAGTTCGCCGCTTGCCGGATTGATTTAATTCGCGGTTCTGGCCTTGGGCCCGCGCGCTTCGGTGACAAGCTCGCGCAGGCGGTCTTCGGACAGCGCGCCGGGGTGTATTTCGCCATTTATGACAAAGGCCGGAGTGCCGTTAATGCCGAGTGCGTCGGCTAGCGCCTGGGTGCGGTCTATGGTCTCCGAAATGGCAGCGTCGGCGGCGCGCGATTTGACGGCCTCGACATCGGCGCCGATTTCTTTGAGCGTGCGCTCCAGCAAGGCCGGGTTAAGACTGCTCCGGCTGCTCATCAATTTGGAGTGATAGGTCAGAAATTTAAGCTGTTCGTCAAGCGCCAGCGCGTAGCTGGCCGCGATGCGTGAGGTTTCGTTCAAAATCGGAAATTCCTTGAAGACCACGCGCACATCATCGTTTTCTTCGACGATTTTCATCAGTGACGGGAAAACCTGCTTGCAATAGCCGCAATTATAATCGAAAAATTCGACGATGGTGACAGAGGCATTTTTCGGCCCCAGCGTGAAGTCGCTAGCGCTTTTATACAATTCATCGGCATTGTCCAGAAGAGACTGGCGTTGCCGCTTGGCTTCCTCGGTTGCGTAATAATTTTGCAGGTTTTCAAGTGCGCGTGCCAGCACATCGGGGTTTTGCATCAGATAATCTTCGACCTTTTTTCCAAAGGCTTCATCGGCCAAGACTTCATTGATCAGTGTTGGTGTAGCAAGGGTCCCGAGCAAGGAACCTATAATCAGGAATTTTTTTATCATTTTATCTCCTAACGGCCAGCGCCACCGGCGCGGGCTATTTCCAGAATATCCAATGCCCGGATTTTTTCGGGCGACCCGTCGGGCAATCCCTTTATTGCGCGTCTGGCGTGCTTTAACGATTCCGGCCGACCCAAAAGGGCGAAATACTCGGCCAACGCCCATTCAGCATAGGCCACACGTTGCATTTGGCCGAATGCTTTGGAAAGCTGAAAATATGCGGTTGTATTGGCCGGATCAAGCCGCAAAGCCTTACGTAGGTTTTTTTCTGCCGCAAGGTTGAATTTTTGCGACATCTCGCCACCCGTTTCTGCAATGCTCAGTTGCGTTGTTGCCAGACCTATCAAAAGCAAGGGCTGGTCGGGGGCGAGTTCCACTGATTTTTTATAAGCCGCCAAGCCGTTAGCGGCGCGTCCGGCTTCGTAATTCACCTGACCTTTGAGTTCATGAAACCAGGGTGAGTTTGGTGTCAGGGCAATCAGCGCGTCAATTTCGCGTAAAGCTGTGTCGAGTTGGCCCTGTCGGTGCAGGGCAATGGCGCGGGCATAGCGCGAGGGCATATCGGTATTTTTGCTTGGATACCGGCGCAGCGTGGTCGACGGGTGGTCAAGAAACCCCCTGATTTTGGCCTGCGCCATTTTATGGCGATGGCGCATCTCGGCGGTGTCTTCGACATCGCGATAAGCGGAAAGCTCGGCCCCGCGCGTGAAGCTGGCAACACGCTCACGCGACAAGGGGTGCGAGCGGATATAAGGGTCTTGGCTGACCTCGGAGAGAATTTCCTGGTCGGCCAGCATGTCCATCATGCGGATAATGCCATTGGGCGATTGACCCGTATCTTCCAAAAGCCGCAAGGCAATCACGTCGGCACTCGATTCCTGCGCGCGGTTGAAAGACAGAAACTTGCGTTGGACAACGTGCTGCCCGCCCGTAATAAGCGCCAGCCCGACATCCGGGGCCCCTGCCAGCAGTGACCCCAGACCCAGAATTGTTGCAACCAGCGCCGGGCGTTGGGCTTCGTTAATGGCGCTGGCCTTGCGCGACAGGTGGCCGCCAATAATATGGCCAATCTCATGCGCGATGACGCCGATCACCATATTCGGGTCTTCGGATTCGAGAATGAGACCGGTGTGGAAATAAATATTCTGTCCGTTGGCGACAAAAGCATTCAGCGACTTGTTGTTGATAAGTGCAATGCCGACCGTGTTCGGGTTTAGTCCGGCGGCTAGAAAAAGCGGGCGGCTATAATCGGCCAGCAGGTTTTCGATCTCGGCATCGCGAATAAAACCGCTCGCATGTGCCGTGGGGTTGAAAACCACAACCCCCATAAACACCAAAAGCAGACGAATTAATCGCATCATTCAAATCCCGAATTTTGCCCCAAATGCTTCTTTAATTTGTCGCCATTAATTGTGGCAACATTAAGGGGGCGTGGGTCACGCTAGGCATGACACAACAATGCAGGAAATTCAGGAGCGACGCCACCAGCCTTTGCGGGCGGAGCCTACATCCGCATCATCCAGAGCCTCATTGATCATCTCATTGACGTCCTCATTGGATGTTTCCGCACCGGCAATTTCCACCACGGTATCGGTGTTTTCATCCGAAGCCGTAAAATCATTGGCGGTGTTTTCAGTGTCCGGGGCGTCCATCTCAGCAGGTGCGGCCTCATCGCCTGTTTCGGCTTCAGGTGCGATGTTGCCCTCTGCGTCTGATGCAATTGCATCGGCACTTTTTTCATCTGAATTTTCTTCAGAATCTATGGCTTCGCTATCCTCATTCCGTCGCCTACGTCGTCCACCACGCCGTCCCCGCCGACGCCGACGCTTGGTCTTGCCTTCGTCACCGTCTTCACTGTCGACGGTCGCCGCGTCGGACTCTTCACCGGTTTCTTCCGCATCTTCGGCCGCGGGTTCTTCACTGCGTTCCTGTTGTGTTTTATTGCTGCGGCGTCGACGATTTCGCTTGGGTTTTGCGGCGGTGGCGTCATCGGCTAATGCTGCCGGATCGCCCTCCATGCGCATGGTTCCTTCGCTTTCGGTCTGGTCGGGCAGGGTGAAAGCCATTTCCATGGCAGTCAGGTCGCGGTCGGCCTGAACCATCACGCGCAGACCCGTTTGCGTTTCAATATCGAGTAGCTGTGTCCGCTTATTGTTCAGGAGATATGTCGCCACATCTTCGGGCACGTGAACAGTGAGTGCGCCTTCGCTGAATTTACCTGCGCGTTCGTCGATCTGACGCAACACATGCAGCGCACGACTTTCGACCGAACGCAACATGCCGTAGCCATTGCAATGCGGGCAAGTCTCGGAACTGCCTTCCAGAACACCCGAGCGCATGCGTTGGCGCGACATTTCAAGCAGTCCGAAACTGCTGATACGGCCAACCTGAATGCGCGCGCGGTCTATTTTCAGCGCCTCTTTCAGGCGTTTTTCGACGGCGCGGTTATTGCGTCCCTCATCCATATCGATGAAGTCAATAACCAGCAGACCCGCCAAATCGCGCAAGCGCGCCTGCCGCGCAACTTCCGTTGCCGCTTCCAGATTGGTTGCAAGGGCGGTTTTCTCCACTGAATATTCGCGCGTGGATTTGCCCGAATTCACGTCGATTGCCACCAGTGCCTCGGTTTGGTTAATCACCAGATAACCGCCGGATGGTAGTGTCACCACAGGGTTGAACATGGCGGCGAGCTTGTCTTCAACCGATGTCTGGCGGAACAGCGCGTCTGTGTCGGTGTGCTGCTTAACCTTTCGCGCGTGGCTGGGCATGAGCAGTTTCATATAGCTGCGCGCCAGCTTGTACCCATCGGCTCCGCTGACCACAACCTCTTCAAAGTCCTTGCTGTAAATGTCGCGGATACATCGCTGGATGAGGTTGCCCTCTTCATAAACCAGTGCCGGTGCGGAGCTGTTGACCGTAATCTCGCGCACATTTTCCCAAAGTCGCCACAAATATTGCCAGTCACGCCGGATTTCGGCCAGCGTGCGCTGGGCACCGGCGGTACGAACAATAAGGCCCATGCCGTCGGGCACATCCAGCTTTTCAACGATGGTTTTTAGTTTTTTCCGGTCTGTCGCATTGTTGATTTTGCGGGAAATGCCGCCACCGCGCGCTGTGTTGGGCATCAACACACAATACCGCCCGGCAAGCGACAAATATGTCGTAAGCGCCGCACCCTTATTTCCGCGTTCTTCTTTCAACACCTGCACAAGAATAATTTGCCGCCGCTTGATGACTTCCTGAATTTTGTATTTGCGATAAAGCGCGCGTCGGTTCAGAGGCGTTGAAACTTCTTCATGTGCGTCACCGCCCACATCTTCAATATCGCCGGCTTCGCCATTTTCATCATTGTTTTCGCCGTCCTCATTGTCGGCATCTCCGCTTTCGGCGTCATGCGAGGCGGCATTTTCGCGATCTTCTTCGGCTTGCTCGCGCAGCAACTCCTCACGGTCGCTGACCGGTATTTGATAATAATCGGGGTGAATTTCGTTAAAGGCGAGGAAGCCGTGCCGGTTGCCGCCATATTCCACGAAGGCCGCCTGCAGCGACGGCTCAACGCGTGTTACTTTGGCCAGATATATATTGCCGCGCAGGGGCGACTTTGTGCTGGATTCAAAATCAAATTCGTCGATTTGATTGTCGTTTAAAACCACCACACGGGTTTCTTCCGGGTGGACGGCATCGATAAGCATACGCTTTGTCATAAAAATCTCCGGGGGCACCGCGGCGCATCGGCTTGCAAGAGCCGTGGTCAACGTCGATGCCAAAAAAATTGGGTCGGTACAGAAAGGCGTGGCTACGCCGCAAATCGTCCAGCGCGTCCGTAAAGGTCGGTGCAGCGTGAAATAAATTCAGAGGGGATATGCCGGGAGCAGCCAAAATGTTTTTCTCTCTGTTATCTGGTGCGCTGCGGTTTTTTGCCCCGCGCGCTGATGAATTCAGCGAATCGACCGGCAAATTGACGCAGAGCGCACGTTCGTTCTTGTATAGGGCCAAGGGTGGGATTGCAAGTCGATTGTCCGCCGGGTTGCGGCTGGAGGCATCGCAATTTCATCCGCCAAGGGGTATATTGCGAGTCGTAGTGACGTTTTTGACAAACGTGAATACGAGGTTTTCATGCGCCTGACACTGGTTTTTCGCTGGTTTTTGTTGCTGGGGTTGATGCCGGGTGGCGTCGGCACGGCTTCCGCTGTCGATGCGCGCGTGCAAAACATTCGCCTCGGAGCCTCAGAAGGTGCCACGCGGCTGGTGCTGGAAATGTCTGAGCGTGTTGATTTTAACGTGTTTTCGCTTGATACGCCACGGCGCATTGTACTCGACCTGCCATCTCTT
>CAJWBV010000042.1 GCA_913020275.1 uncultured Rhodobiaceae bacterium | reverse complement strand
ATTTCCAACACACGGTCTTGGTTCCGCGGTTTTCTGAAAGGGTGAAGCTGGTCGAAGGTGAAAAGGCTTGAAATTGTGGAGTACCACAGGCGGGGTTCACGCAACTTGCCCCGCTGCGCTCCCAAAAGGACATCGTGTCGGGATTCGTATCATTGATGGTGACAGAAATTTCACGGGCATTAATCGTACTTCGTCCGTCCGCCAAGATAACGTGTCCGGTGTCTGGCGGCGTAGTATCCAACTCAATGAAGGCGGAAAAAGGCACCGAGGTATTGCCTGCATCGTCGTACAAGACAGCGGTCACGACTTTGGGACCTTCACCGGCGGTCAAAGTCACTTGGGCGGGAATGGCATTGGATAGAAAACTACCAGGTGCGGTGATATCGCCTTGGAGTTGCAGGTGGTGGCCGGCAATGCTCGGGGCGGGTGTGAGGCCCAAGGAAATATTGGCCGCATTGCGCGTGTCCACCATATGCGTACGGGTGATGGTAACGCCGGGTGTGTTTGCATCGATTAGAAATGCCGAAATACCTTTTGGGTCGCCCGCTTCTCCCGAGGTTCGTGTGGCAACAATCAACTTCTCGGCAATATGGCCGTCAATGACGAATTTTTTCTCGCCGGACAAAACGAAATCCTCGCCGTCACGAGTCGCTGCCATTGCTATATTTGCCGGATTGTGATGATTGGTTTCGTCTATCGCCAGTGCCATCAATAATTCGCCGGCGGCAATTTGCGGCAGAAGCTCTTTTTTCTGATTTTCGGAACCGGCAGCCATAATCATGCCCGCACCCAGCACCGCCGTTGAATACAGCGGTGAGGCGGCCAGCGTGCGGCCTGCTTCCTGCATGACAATGCCGATGCCCATCGGCCCGAAACCGGTGCCGCCCATTTCTTCCGGAATCAAAATTCCCGCAAAGCCCAGTTCGACAATCTGTTTCCAAACATCGCGGTCAAAGCCGTCTTCGCTGCCGTCATCGCGCAATTGCCGCAAATTTGTGACGGGCACTTGCTCGCTGAAAAATTGTTTTGCCATGTCGCGCAACATGGTTTGCTCTTCGCTCAACACAAAAGCCATTGGGTCTTCTCCAGTTGTTCAGGACGGGCAATCAGGCCGTCGGTAAGCCCAGCACACGCTTGGCAATCACGTTCAGTTGTACTTCCGAGGTGCCGCCCTCAATGGAATTGCCTTTCGAGCGCAACCATGAGCGTGTTACGGCAAGCTCTTTGCTGTCAAAGCCATCGCCTTCCCAGCCCAGAGCCTGCGAACCCATGACGTCAAGAAGAAGCTCAAAGCGCCGCTTGTTCACCTCGGTGCCGTAATATTTGAACATTGACGCCGCCGCGCCCATACCTTGGCCGGCCTTGGCTTCTTCGCCCGCGCGCTTCATGGTCAGACCAAAAGCCTGCTGATCCATTTTATGTGCGGCAATGGCGCTGCGAATGGCCGGGTCGGCAATGCGGTCGCCGTCAGTGCCGAAGTTTTCCTTGGCAACGGCTTCCATGCCGCCCATGGAGGCTGCACCGGCGCCCATGCCCATGCCCGAAATCATGCTGCGTTCATGCTCCAGCAGGCGTTTGGCAATTGTCCAGCCCTTGTTCAATTCACCGACAAGGTTTTCTTTCGGCACTTTGACGTCTGTCAGAAAGGTTTCGCAAAACGGAGACGAGCCCGAAATCAACTTGATGGGGCGCGCTTCCACGCCCGGGTCATCCATATCGATCAGCAGGAAGGAAATACCGTCATGCTTGACCGAATTATCCGTGCGCACCAGACAGAAAATCCAGTCGCACTGGTCGGCATAGGAGGTCCACACTTTCTGACCGTTGACCAGATAATGGTCGCCCTTGTCTTCGGCCTTGGTTTGCAGACCGGCCAGATCAGAGCCGGCACCGGGCTCAGAATAACCCTGACACCAGCGGATTTCGCCGCGGACGATTTCACCGATATATTTTTTCTTTTGCTCTTCGCTGGCGAATTCCAACAGCGCTGGTCCAAGCATCCAAAGGCCAAAGCTTGTCAGTGCCGGCCGAGCTTTGATGCGGGCAAGCTCTTCCTGCAGAATTTTGTTTTCTTCCTTGGACAGCCCGCCACCGCCATATTCGGCCGGCCATGTCGGTGCCGTCCAGCCGCGTGAGGCCATATTGTCCATCCAGACTTTAGTGTCCGGATTGGGGTATGATGCATTTCGTCCGCCCCACGGCATTTCGCGCTCGGGCATGGGGGTCCGCATGGAAGCGGGGCAGTTTTCTTCAAGCCAGGCGCGGGTTTCCGCGCGGAAGGTCTCAAGCTCTGACATGTTTTTCTCCTCGAAAAATACTTTGCGCCAGACTACCACGTCCCCTTGCCAGTGCAAGACCCTCGCGTATGTCGGCGAGTGGCACGTGGCCGCAGTAATTCCGGCCTGTAAATCCGGCTCAAGGCAGTTTGAAATCGCCCAGATTTTCGCCTGTACCGGTAGCCACAAGGCGCTTTGGGGTTTGGCCTTGTGCATATTCGCGCAAGCTCTTCGCAATCGACACATAACGCCCCTCATCGGCATCATAAGTGTGGGCTGAGCTGTGCGGTGTCAGCAAAACATTGTCGAGCGCGTTGAAATCATATTGAGACCCCTGAAACGGGCCGCCGCGATCGGGGTCGGGCTCGGCATTTTCAACCGTGCTCGGATAGCGGTACCATGTGTCCAGCGCCGCCCCGTCAATGCGCTGTTCCTTGAGCGCCGTGTACAGGGCTTTTTCAACAATCACTTCGCCGCGCGCAACATTGATGAGATAGGCTGTCGGCTTCATTAGCGCAAAAGCGTCGGCGTCTATCATGCCTTCGGTTTCCGCGTTCAGGTCGCAAGTCAGCGCAATATAATCGCTTTCGTTTAACAGGCGCGGCAGCTCGGCCTGCGTGCCTATCCAGTCCAGCCCATCGGGTGTTTGCTCGCGCGCCGAACGCGCCACCGCGCAGCAATTCATATTAAACGCGTTTGCCCGGCGGACGACCGCCCGGGCAATCTCGCCAAAGCCGACAAGCCCAAGCGTTTTGCCGTTCAAATGTCCATGGCGCGCATCCGGTGCCGAATTGCGGCCGCTGCGATACCAGCGCCCACCCAGCATATCGGCATGCTGGGCGCGCAATTCAATTGCGTGCTCCAAAATACTTGCCATCACATGCTCTGCCATGGATGCGGCATGACCACCCGCATTGCACACCATCAGGCCCTTGGGCAGAAATCCGGGGTCGAGCCAATCGGTGCCGACCCATGGTTGAGCCACGAGTTTGAGATTTGGCGCCGCCATCAAGGCGGCAAAATTACCAGGTGTCAAAATGAAATCCGGGCCCATAATTGCAGCCTCGCAAGTTTCCAGCATGGCATCGCGCGCCGCCAAATCGTCGTCGCATGGCCATACATCAACCTGCCAGCCCGAAATGTCATCGAGGGCGGCTTCAATGAGATGCCCGTATTTGAGCCCCATCTTGCCGAAGACGGCAATATGGCGGGTCACGCCCGTTTGGCCACCTCCTCGATGGCGAACTCAGTCACACTTTTATAATCAGCCTTGCCATTGGGGGCACGGAAAGGCGGGCCGCCGGCAAATACATGTTTGGGAGATTTATAGCCTGCGAGTTTCTCGCGCACGAAAAGTTGCAGTCCTTTGTCGTCAAATTCAGCCCCGTCCGAGAGTTTGACAACTGCGGTCACGGCTTGACCCCATTTTTCATCCGGCACGCCGACAACCAGCGCGTCTTCCACGCTGTCATGCAGTTTGAGAGCTTCTTCCACTTCTTCCGGATATATTTTTTCACCTGCGGAGTTGATGCACACCGAGCCGCGTCCGAGCAAGGTCAATGTGCCGTCTTCGGCGACGAGGCAGTAATCGCCAGGAATTGAATAGCGCACGCCACCAATGGTTTTGAAAGTTTTGGCGGTTTTTTCTTCGTCTTTGTAATAACCAAGCGGCACAGGCCCCCCAAAGGCGATAAAGCCGGGTGTTTCACTGCCGCGCGGAATTTCATTGTCGTTTTCGTCAAACACTTTGCAGAAATCATTGGTGGTGAATTTGGCCGTGCTGACCGGCGCATCCTTGGTCGTGATTGACGAGCCGAAACCAACCGCCTCGGAGGAGCCGAAACTGTCGGCCAGCATCACTTGTGGCATATATTCCAGCATCGCCTGTTTGACTTCCATCGACCACATCACGCCCGATGAAATCATGCTGACAAGGCTCGATAGGTCATAAGCACCCGCATTTTCTTCCAATGCCGCCAGCATGGGCTTGGCAAAGGCATCGCCGACAATCGCGATATTTTGCACACCGCGGCGTTCCACCGTTTGCCATAATTCATGCGAATCCAGCGATGCCGCTTCCAGCGTTACAATCGTGCCGCCATTCATCATGGCTGCCATGGCGGTGAACAGGCCGGTGCCGTGCATCAGCGGGCAGGCGGGAATATAAACCTCGCCCGGCCCATTGGTTTGTAAATGCGCCTTTAACTCATCCAGTGTTTCTGGCACATCGCCCAGCGCGCGCAAGGCCATGGTCTGGGTTTCGCGCAAGGCATCATGTTCCCACATAACGCCTTTTGGCATGCCGGTCGTGCCGCCCGTATACAAAAACAGCAAATCGCCGCCCTCGCGCGCAACGTTCAGATTTTCGCCATTTCCGGTGGTTGCCAAGTTTTCGTAATCATATGTGTCGGCGGGTAAATTGGCTCCGTCACCCACTTCGATCCATAGTTTCACATTTGGCAGGCGTGGGCGCAAAATTTCCACATTGTCGCGAAACTCCTTGCCGTAAACGACAACGGCGGCATCGGAATTGTCGAAAATATAATGCACTTCATCGGCAACATAGCGGTAGTTCACATTCACGTGAGTCAGACGCGCGCGAAAACATGCGGCCAATGTTTCCATATATTCTGGCCGGTTGCGCATGTAAAAACCGACTTTGTCTCCAATCGACGCGCCGTTTTCCAGCATGAAGCGGCCAAGATTATTGGACCGGTGGCCCATCTCGGCCCATGTAATTTCGCGATCTCCATGCACCAGCGCCAAATGACCTTCCGGCAGAACCGGAATAATCGTGTCCAGAATATCGCCAAAATTCCACGCCATCAGCTTCCCTCCCAGCTTGTGTCGATAGGGATGAAGTTAGAGCAAAAGAAAATGACAGACCAGCCCAAAAAAATAAGCTAAGACTGTCGACGATTGATCGTTCGACTGGCCGGCGTGTTTGCGGAGGGCTTCATGGATATTCCATTTCTGTACTGTGTTGCGGGTTTTATTTTGCTGGGTGTATCCGGCGAAGCTTTGCTTCGGGGCGCCGTAACTACCGCCGACAGGCTCAAAGTTCCGCCGCTTTTCATTGGTCTCACGGTAATTGCCTTTGGCACGTCAATCCCCGAACTCACCGTATCGCTTAATGCCGCACGCAGCGGCAATCCCGATATCGCCGTGGGCAATGTTGTCGGCAGCAATATCGCCAATATTTTGCTGGTGCTGGGGGCCATGGCCGTATTCCGCTCATTCACAATTGATGCCGGCACGCTGAACCGCGACGGTCGGGTGATGCTTGGCGTATCGGTGTTGATGGTTCTTATGGCCCTGAACGGTGTCATCACGCAATGGATGGGCTTTGGCCTGCTCGCCATTTTGGCCGGTTTTACTTTTTTACTCTATCGCCGCGCACGCCAAGAAGCCGATGTCGATGAGACGGCGGCCAGTGTTGATGAAAATCTGCTTGAGGGCAGTCTGTTTTTGGCACTACTGATTCTAATTGCAGGGCTGGCCGGAGTGCTGTGGGGTTCTGATTTGATGGTGAAGGGCGCCGTCGGCGTCGCGCAACAGGCCGGTATATCGCAAGCTGTTATCGCCTTGTCCATTGTTGCAATCGGTACGTCCCTGCCGGAGCTGTTTATTTCGCTTTTTGCTTCATTGCGCGGGCATGCAAGCCTCGCAATCGGCAATATTATCGGCAGCAATATTTCCAATATCCTCTTGATACTTGGTGTCGTGGCCAGCACGGGTCCCCTTAATGTCAGTGCGGAGATTGCCAATCGCGATGTCTGGGTCATGCTCGGCGTGGCAATTCTGGGGCTGGTACTGATGCGCAGTGCACGGCGCATGTCGCGCATTGAAGGTCTGTTCAGCCTTGTGCTTTATGCGCTCTATGTCGGTTATCTCTATTTTTCATGAGACGGCGGCCGCGTCAGTATTTTCTAGACAGGCCGGAGCAGGGGTGCTAATCCGCCCCTTGAAGCTCTTCCGTTGGAGTTATGTTTTGAAATATTTCGTGCGACGACGATAAAAATTTATGATCCTGCGCATCTTTCGATGCTGTCGGAGTTTTGTCGTTTCGTGCCAAATTTTTTCTTCCGGACACATATGTTCCGGCTCATTCTGCGGATAAATCATGATTAGCCTTCATCCTACCCAACCATCCCACGCCGATGATATTTCAGCCTTGCTGGACAGGGTGTTCGGGCCCGGTTTTCGCGCGCGCACGGCAGAACGGTTGCGCGAAGCCAACCGACCCATTTCGGCGCTTTCCTATATTGCGCGCGACGACCAAGAAGCACTGATTGGCAGTATTAGCTACTGGCCAGTGCGCTCAGGTCAGGCGGCGGGGCTTTTGCTGGGGCCGCTCGCGGTCGATGCAACCGTGCAAGGCAAAGGTGTCGGCCTTCAACTCATGCAGGCAACGCTTGATTTGGTGGATCCGGCGCGCTTCAGTTTCGTCATTCTGGTGGGTGATCTCGATTATTATGCCCGTGTCGGCTTCGGCGTTGCGCCGGCCAATGTTCGACTGCCCGGGCCGGTCGATCCGGCGCGCCTTTTGATGCATGCGGAAAAAGCGGTATTAAGACAATTGTCGGGCACGCTTCGCCCGGCTCCGGAATTGTGTTAATTTCTGTCACAAGGATTTCTGGTATGAGCGACGGCGCACCAACACAAAACGCATTACAAAATGTGATTGCAC
>CAJWBV010000041.1 GCA_913020275.1 uncultured Rhodobiaceae bacterium | reverse complement strand
GCTCACATTGGCTGAAGACCCGCAACTGGTGCGCGTCGGTTTGGCCGACCGCAAGGCTGAGGTTCAGCGTCCCGCCATTACGGACCGCAACGGCGTGGTGCTGGCCTCGCAAATCTATCTGACAACGCTGGGTGCCAATGCCTCCGAAATTCAAAATGGTGACGTGGTTGCCGCGCAGTTAAACGAGATTTTGCCGAATATGAACGCCCAACGCGCGCGGCGTTTGCTGGCCGGTGACCGCCATTATGTCGAACTGAGCAAGGGGCTTACACCCTTGCAAAAGCGCGCCGTGCTTGAGCTTGGGAACCCAGGGCTGAAATTGCGGCGCGAAGCCCAGCGTGTTTATCCCAGCGGATCTGTTGCCTCGCATGTCGTCGGGTTTTCTAGCACCGATATGCAGGGCCTGATGGGGCTGGAGCGGCGTCTGGACGAGCAGGTGCAAATGTCACCCATATATGCAACGACCCTCGACATCCGCGTTCAACATGCGGTGCGCGAAAGCCTGTCGGCGGCGATTGGCAAATTTTCGGCCAAGGGTGGGGGTGCCATTTTGATGGACGCGACCAATGGTGAAATTCTCGCACTGGTATCATTGCCCGATTTTGACATTAACCGCCCGTCGGCGACCCCCCTGTCGCGCCATTTCAACGCCATGACCATGGGCGTCTATGAATTGGGGTCGATTTTCAAAGTCATGACCGCGGCCATGGCCCTGGAAAGCGGAGAGGTCAGGCTCGACGAAACCTTCGATACGGGCGCGCCGCTGGAGATTGGCGTGGCAACCATCAATGATGCGCATGGTGAAAAACGCCCGCTCACCCCGCGCGAAATTGTCATCCATTCGTCAAATATCGGATCGGTGCAATTGGCGCTGCGCGTGTCGGATGTCGCCCATTACGACTTTATGGAGAAACTTGGTTTCACCCAGCGCCTGCAATTTGAGTTGCCCGAAACCGGCGCACCGCTCATGCCCGTGCGTTGGACGGATATCGAGCGGGCAACGACCTCCTTCGGTCACGGTTTTTCCGTCACGCCGTTGCATGCGCTGGTTGCCGGCGCAGCGATGGTAAATGGCGGGGTGTTGTACCCGCCGCGCCTGACGCCCACCGACATGCCGGTTGGAACCCGTGTCATATCGGAGCCGACCAGTCTGGTTTTGCGCGACATGATGCGCGATGTCGTTACCATCGGTACCGGCAAGAAAGCCAATGTGCCGGGCTATGATGTTATCGGCAAAACCGGTTCGGCCAACAAGCCTGCGCGCGGCGGATATGACGATGACGCGCTCATCACATCCTTTCTGGGCGCGTTTCCCTATTCCGATCCGCGTTATGCGCTTCTGGTGATGCTCGACGAGCCGCAGGGTATTCCGGAAACCCACAATCTGACCCTTGCGGGCTGGAATGCGGCACCGACAGCGGCAGAAATCATAGCCCGTGCCGCCCCACTCTTGGGTGTGCGGCCTGCCTTGCACAGGCCGTTTCAAACGCATGAAAAAATGGCAGCGGAGGCGGGCGTGCCGCCCTTGGCTCTCAAAGCGGAGGTGCCCCATGCGCCTTGAGGCTTTGCTATCCCAAAACATGCAATGCGATGCGGCGCATGCCGATGTGGAAATCACCGGCCTGACGGCTGACAGCCGAATTGTCGCGCCGGGATATTTGTTTGCCGCCCTGCCGGGTGAACACGTGGACGGCAACAGATTTGTCGCTCAAGCCGTCGCGCAAGGTGCGGCTGCGGTTTTGACCGCGCAACCGGATGCGGGTCTGTCGGTTCCGGTTCTTTACGATGAAAACCCGCGTCGGGCGCTGGCTGAACTGGCAGGGCGCTTTTTCGCCTTCCGGCCCGAATGCACGGTCGGCATAACCGGAACGAATGGCAAAACATCAACGGCGGCGTTTTTGCGCCAGTTCTGGACAGAGGCCGGTCTGTCGGCGGCAAGCCTCGGCACATTGGGTGTGGTGACGCAAGAATTCACCCGCCCGATAAACCACACCACACCCGATCCGGTAACACTGCATGCGGCCTTGCGCGATCTTTATGCCCGCGGCATTGACCATTTGGCGATGGAAGTTTCCAGCCATGCGCTGGCCCAGCATCGTGTTGACGGGCTGGATTGCGATGTTGCGGGCTTTACCAATCTCACCCGCGACCATCTGGATTATCACGGCGACACGGCGCGTTATTTTGAGGCCAAGGCGCGCTTGTTTACCGAAATTCTGAAACCGGGCGGCGTGGCTGTTGTGCAAATGCGCGGGCCAGTGGCCCCCGATCTGGCGGCGGCCGCGCGCGCTAAAGGACGCCAAGTTTATCCGGTCGGCGGTGCGGATGCGGCGCTCAAAATTTCGGTCGCCACGCGTGCGCCCGACGGCATGGTGCTGGTCATTGAAGAAGCCGGCAACAGGGTCGATGTACATGTACCGCTGATCGGTGATTTTCAGGTCGAAAATTTGGAAGTTGCCATGGGGTTGGGTCTGCATAGCGGACTGGATTTTGAGCAAATGGCGGGTGCCTGCAACAGATTGCAGGGCGTCGCCGGCCGCATGCAACTTGCCGGAATTTATCAGGGCGCGGCGATTTATGTCGATTACGCCCACACGCCCGATGCGTTGTCGGCGGCACTTTTGGCCGTGCGCCAACATGTGACAGATGAAGGCCGCGTATTGCTGGTGTTTGGTTGCGGCGGCGACCGCGACACCGGCAAGCGTCCGCAAATGGGGGCGATTGCCGCTAAAGGGGCCGATCAGGTTTTCGTGACGGATGATAATCCGCGCTCCGAAAACCCGGCCGATATCCGCCGCGCCATTATGGATGCCTGTCCCGACGCACTGGAATTTGACGACCGCCGCGAAGCTATTGCCGCCGCCATCGACGCGGCGCGGGTGGGCGACATTGTTCTGGTTGCGGGAAAGGGGCACGAGCAGGGTCAGATTATCGGGGACACAATTTTGCCCTTTGATGATGTCACTGTCATTGCCGAGCATATCGGTTTGGAGGCACGCCCATGACCCGGCCTGTTTTGTGGACAGATGAACAAATTTCAGCGGCGACACAAGCCCATTGCACCGCGCCGTTCACGGTCAGCGGTGTGTCGATTGATACGCGCAGTTTGGAGCCGGGCGATCTTTTTGTTGCATTGCCCGGGTCGGGGCGCGACGGCCATGATTTTGTGGATGCCGCCTTTGCCGCCGGAGCGACGGCCGCACTCGTTTGTCGCGGCAAGATTGACCCGATGAAAGCGGCCGGGCCGCTGGTTGAAGTCGATGATGTTCCAGCCGCCCTGGAAGCACTTGCCCATGCCGCGCGGGCACGCAGTGGCGCCTATATTACCGCTGTTACAGGAAGTGTTGGCAAAACGAGTGTCAAAGAAGCGCTCAGGCTGGCGCTTTCAAAGTCGGGCGAAACTTTTGCTTCGGAAAAATCCTTCAATAATCACATAGGTGTGCCACTGAGCCTCGCGCGCATGCCGCAAGATTGCGCCTATGGCGTTTTCGAGGTCGGCATGAACCATGCCGGTGAGATTGATGCGCTGGTGCGCATGGTGCGGCCGCATTGCGCCATCATCACACATGTCGGAACGGCGCATATTGAGCATTTTGACTCCGAAGCCGATATCGCGCGCGCCAAGGGCGAGATTTTCAACGATATGGCCAATGATGTGGTTGAGGGTGGCACAGTTATCATCCCCGCAGACAACCCGCATATCGATCTGCTTGTCGAATTGGCTGAGGCCCGAGGCATTGCAGATATTCGCCGCTTCAGCACGGATGAGATGGCGGCGGCATCCGAGCCACCGCATATTGTCGCCAGCAAAATTTACCTGCACGAAACATGCAGTTGTGTCAGCGGGCGCATTGGCGATGCGGAAGTTACCTTCAAGGTCGGCACGCCCGGCGCGCACCATGTCAGCAACAGTCTGGCCGTTTTGGGTGCTGTTCAGGCCGCCGGTGCAGATCTTGCACTCGCCGCCCTGTCGCTGGCCGAAGTCGAGGCGCTAAGCGGGCGCGGGCGGCGTCATGTGCTGGATGTTGCCGGTGGCCCTTGCGTGTTGATCGATGAAAGCTACAACGCAAATCCGGCGTCCATGTCGGCTGCCATTAAAGCGCTGGGGCTTGTGCCACGGCTCGGACAGGGCCGCCGCATTGCCGTTCTGGGCGATATGGCGGAGCTGGGTGAGGCCTCAAAAGATCTGCATATGGATATTGCCGGACTTATGGATACGGTGGATATCGATCTGGTTTTCAGTTGCGGCCCGCAAATGGCGCACATGTTTGCCCATCTGCCGCCCGATCGCAGGGGCATACACGCCCCTTCAACCGATGCGCTGACAAATATTCTTCAGGCGGAAATTCACGCCGGCGATGTCGTTATGGTCAAAGGCTCGCATGCCAGCCGGATGAACCGGGTTGTCGATGCGCTCCTCGGGGCTGAAACCGCGCGTGCGGGTCAACAAGGGGAGCAACGCGATGCTGTATGAATTGATGATGTCGCTAAAGGGGTCTGTTCCCGGTGCCAATCTGTTTTCCTATATCACCTTCAGGGCCGGCGGTGCCGTTATGACGGCGCTGATTATCAGTTTTATTTTGGGGCCCTGGGTTATCGACAATTTGCGTATGCGCCAGGGCAAGGGCCAGCCGATACGCGAAGACGGGCCGCAATCGCATCTCGTCACCAAGGTCGGCACACCGACCATGGGGGGCTTGCTTATTCTGCTTGCGGTTATGGCCTCGACATTGCTGTGGGGTGACCTGAGCAACCCTTATCTGTGGATCGTGTTGCTGACAACGCTGGGTTTCGGCCTTGTCGGTTTTGCCGATGATTTTCTGAAAGTGCGCGGCGGTTCCAGCGCCGGGGTGTCGGGCCGCGTCAAAATTGTGCTGGAGGCGATAATCGCCCTTGTCGCGGTGCTGGCAATCTCAACAATTTTGCCGCAGCCGCTGGCCACCAGCTATGCCATTCCGTTTTTCAAAGATGTGCTTTTGCCCTTTGGCCTGCCCCTGTTTGTGCTGGCCGGCATGTTTGTCATTGTCGGGTCTTCCAATGCGGTTAATCTGACCGACGGTCTGGACGGCCTGGCGATTGTGCCGATGATGATTGCTTCGGCCAGCTTCGGCCTGATTGCCTATCTCGTCGGCCATGCGATTTTTGCCAATTATCTGCAGGTACATTTTGTGCCGGGTGCGGGTGAACTGGCCGTGCTGTGCGCGGCGCTCATCGGGGCCGGTCTCGGTTTCCTCTGGTACAATGCGCCCCCCGCCATGGTGTTTATGGGTGATACGGGTTCATTGGCGCTCGGCGGCGCGCTGGGCGCCATCGCCGTGGCGACAAAACACGAAATTGTGCTGGCGATTATCGGCGGTTTGTTTGTTCTGGAAGCCGTGTCGGTGATTGTTCAGGTCGCCTCTTTCAAGCTGACAGGCAGGCGGGTTTTTGCGATGGCACCACTGCATCATCATTTCGAACAGCGCGGCTGGGCCGAATCCACAATTGTGATCCGCTTCTGGATCATATCCGTGGTGCTGGCGCTGATCGGGCTGGCAACATTGAAACTGCGATAGGGCGTCATGATTACACTTCCCAAATATCACGGTGAAACGGCAGTGTTCGGGCTGGGGCGCTCGGGCCTGTCGGTCGTGCGTGCGCTTGTCGCCGCCGGCAACAGGGTGAGTGCTTGGGATCAAAATGGCGACCAGCGGGCGGTGGCCGAAAAAGCCGGTGCCCAAATCAGAGATTTGGAAACCGAATTTGGTGCCCCGGCCCGCTTGGTTGTAAGCCCCGGTGTGCCGCTCACCCACCCGCAGCCGCACGCGGTTGTAAAGGCGGCGCGCGCCGCTGACGTACCGGTGCTGGGCGATGTTGAATTATTTGCCGACGCCGTGTGCAATATGGCCGAAACCCCCAAAATCGTTGCGGTTACGGGCACGAATGGCAAGTCGACAACCAGCGCGCTCATCGCGCATCTTCTGGCGACCCGCGGGACTGCGGTGCGGCTCGGCGGCAATATCGGCCATGCTGTGCTGGACCTTGATATGCCGGCGCAAGGCGCACAGACGGTCTATGTGCTGGAGCTTTCTTCCTATCAAATTGACCTGCTGGAAACGCTCGCCCCTGATGTTGCGGTGCTGACAAATCTCGCTCCCGACCACCTCGACCGGCATGGCGACATGGCCGGATATGTCGCGGCCAAATCTCGTCTTTTCGATATGCTGGCGCCGCACGCCACCGCCGTCATCGGGTGTGATGACGATGAAAGCCGCACTATTGCCGATGCATTGCATGCATCGGGCCAGCAGGTTCGCCGCATTGCGGCCTCCGGTGATGCAGATATCTGCTGGCGCGATGGCGCGCTGATGGCGGGTAAAGATGTTCTTGCCAATCTGGAAAATGCGCCCGCTTTGCGCGGTGCCCATAACGGGCAAAACGCCGCCGCCGCCACCGCCGTGCTTGGGGCTTTGGGTCATGACATGAAAGACCTGCAACAGGCTTTGGAAGATTTTCCGGGGCTTGCCCACCGCCTGCAACCGGTTGGAGCTTACGAAAATCTGATCTTCGTCAATGACAGCAAGGCGACGAATGCCGAGGCGACGCGGCACGCGCTCGCCGCATATGAGAATATTTACTGGATTGTCGGCGGGCGCGCAAAAGACGATGGCCTGTCGGGGCTGGATGCGTTCTACAAAAATGTGCGTGCAGCGTTTTTGATTGGTGAGGCTGCCGCACAGTTTCAAAATGTCCTTGAAAGTCATTTCACCTGCCACATGAGCGAAACGCTGGACAAGGCCGTTTGCGATGCCGCAGAACATGCACGCGCGGACGCCACCAAAGACAGCGGTAAAGACGCCCTCGTGCAGGCGACGGTTTTGCTATCGCCGGCCTGTGCCTCGTTTGATCAATTTCCTGATTTTGAAGCGCGTGGCGATGCCTTTTGCGCCGCCATTGCCAAATGGCAGTCAGAGCAAACCTCAGCTTAT
>CAJWBV010000040.1 GCA_913020275.1 uncultured Rhodobiaceae bacterium | reverse complement strand
CCCCGCCGCTGGCGGCCACCGCCAGCGCATAAGCGCCGGCCTCAATACGGTCGCGCGACACCGTATGGTCGGCCCCGCCCAATTGCCCGACGCCGGTAATGTGCACGGTGCGCGTGCCCAGCCCGTCAATCTTTGCGCCCATTTGTTGCAAACAGCGCCCAACATCGACAATCTCCGGCTCGGACGCCGCATTGGTGATGGTTGTTTTGCCTTCGGCCAGTGTTGCCGCCATCATCAGAACATGGGTGGCGCCCACCGAAACAAAAGGCAGGTCAATGCGCGCACCCTTCAGGCCGCCGCGCGCCGCGGCGATGACATAGCCGCCCTCCACGGCAATATCAGCGCCCATTTTCGCAAGTCCCGACAGGTACAGATCCACGGGCCGCGTGCCAATGGCGCAGCCGCCGGGCAGCGAAACCTCGGCCTTTCGCGCGCGCGCCAGCAATGGGCCCAGCACCCAGAAACTGGCGCGCATTTTCGACACCAACTCATAAGGCGCGCGAACACTGCTCAGATCATGGGCGTGCACGCGCAACCCTTCGCCGGGGCCGCTGCCAAATTCTTCAACTTCCGCCCCCAACTCGCGCAACACGCTGGCCAATGTGCGCGTGTCAGCAAGGCGCGGCGTGCCGCGCAAGGTAACCGGTTGGTCGGTCAAAAGGCCCGCGACCATGAGCGGCAAAACCGCATTTTTGGATCCGGAAATTGCCAGTGTGCCGTGTAGCGGCGTGCCGCCTTCAATGAGAATGCGATCCATATCAGCGATTGCCTCGTGCACCGGGCTTTCTGGTGGTGCCGGATGATTTGCGGCGGCGCAAATTGGCGCGCAATGCTTCGGCCAGCTTTTTCTGGCGCGCCTCGCGGGTTTGCTCGCGGGTTGGAGGGTTTGACGAATTCTTCATTCTATCTGTTTGCCGCCCTTCATGGACACGGTCAAGCCTCTTCATGGGCCGGTACGCGTCCTGTTCAGTCGCCCAATTTGTCGTGTCGCGAAACGACGCCGCGCCGCGGCCAGTCCGGACGCAAAAATATGTCTCGCGCGCCGCATTTGGAGCATTTGAAGCGCCGGCTCAGCCCTTGCAAGGAGGCATCGCCGAAGCGTTCCAGCAGGGGCGCGACGGCGACAATTCGGTGGTGGCTGCATTTTTCACACCAGACCCATAAATCAAGCCTGCGCACGGCCAGCCATGACAGGCGCGCAGGTTCCGGCGCTACATTATCTTCGTCATTTTCCCGATCATCACCCAACACGCAACACAAGCTTTCAGAAGCAGTAATTTAAGAACAAAACAGAAACACACTACGGATCGACAGGCTGAGGGTCAAGCCGTCGCCGCCACCTGTCTTCGGCGGCCCTCTTCGGCTGCGTGCTTGATTTCCGACACAATACTTGCCATAAAATCGCGACATGCTGCCGTAGCTCAGGGGTAGAGCACTCCCTTGGTAAGGGAGAGGTCGAGAGTTCAATTCTCTCCGGCAGCACCATTTAAAAGGTTGAATGGTGCAGCAGACAGACCGATTTGACAGCCTGTCCGAGCTTTTCAACGAAGCCATTATCATCGTTGACCGGACGGGAGTTGTAGAGCGTTCAAATGCCAAAGCGTTTGAGTTGCTGGGCGCGCATATCGCACACCGGCCGCTCGATAATTTTCTGCGCCACCCCGATTTTCAAGATGCGCTGGACGCGGCCTCAACGAATGGAAAAATAACCGATCTCAATTACACCCGCATGGGGCAGGTGCGTCGCGATTTCAAAATTCGTATTGCGCCGTTTGACGATGGTCAAATCATTCTCATTATTTTTGACATCACAATGGAGCTTTCGGTCGAACGCATCCAGTCGGAATTTGTTGCCAATGTCAGCCATGAATTGCGTTCGCCGCTTACGGCACTGACGGGCTTTATCGAAACACTGCAAACATCAGCCAAAGAAGATGTTGACGCGCGCGAACGGTTTTTGGGCATCATGCAGAGCGAGGCCGACCGCATGCAACGCCTGATCGACGGTCTTTTGTCCCTGTCCAGGGTCGAGGCGGAAGAGCACCGCCCGCCGCGCGATGCGCTCGATTTAATGAAAGTGGTTGAAGATGCCATTGCGGCTTTGCGCTTTCGTGCCAGCAGCAATGATATGGAAATCGTCGTTACAAATGACTGGCCGGAAGTGGATGGTGTGCCGGTGGTCAATGGTGACGCAGACGAATTATCCGAAGTGATCCATAATCTCATTGATAACGCCATAAAATATGGTCATGACGGGTCTGAGATTGCCGTGCGCATTTCGACGGGGCGCGGCGTGGACCAGAAATTCCGCCCCGATTTGGCGCGTGTCCAGATTATTAATCAGGGCGACACGATTGGCGAGGAGCATTTATCACGTCTGACGGAGCGATTCTATCGCGTCGACAAAGGGCGGTCGCGTAATATGGGCGGCTCGGGCCTCGGTTTGGCCATTGTAAAGCATATTGTAAACAGGCATCGCGGCCGATTGCGGATAACCAGCAATGATGGCGAAACCTGTTTTTCCATTACTTTACCGTGTGTTATGCGAAGCTGAATGCCCCGTTTCCGGGGGCTGCGACGGCAGGCAAAAATATCGATCTGCGGTGTCACAAAACTGTAATATTTGTGTAACAAAACGGACGAGATGTCGGGCCAGTTTCTGCGAACCGGGGTCGGAAGGGCTTCGGGTCTTTCGATGTAATTTTTCGGTGGAGACGAAAATGTTTAACTCAAAACTTATCACAGGCGCTTTGGCAGCTATTGCCATGACAAGTGCCGCCCAAGCCCGCGATCAAATTGAGATTGTCGGCTCTTCAACGGTGTTCCCGTTTGCGACAACGGTTGCCGAGCAATTCGGTCGCACAAGCAAATTTAAAACGCCGGTTATCGAATCAACCGGTTCGGGCGGCGGCATGAAGCTGTTTTGCGCCGGCATTGGTCTGGAGCATCCCGATATCACCAACGCATCGCGCCGGATTAAGGAAAAAGAGTTCAAGAAATGCCAGGCCAATGGCATTGACCTGTCGGAGGTTGTTATCGGTTTCGACGGCATTGTGCTTGCAAATGCCAAAGGTGCCCCGCAACTGAAACTCACGCTGGAGCAAATCTATCTGGCGACTGCCAAAAAAGTTCCGGATCCGAACAAACCTTGTCAGTCCGACTGGTGTGAGCCGGTGAAAAACCCGTATCAGAAGTGGAGCGATATCGACGCTTCCCTGCCTGCCAAGAAAATTGAAATTCTTGGCCCACCGCCGACCTCCGGCACGCGCGATGCATTCCAAGAGCTGGCTATGAGCGGCGGTTCGAAAGCCTACCCGCATATGAGCGCGCTGAAGAAGACCGATAAGAGCATGTGGAAAAAACTGACGCGCACCGTGCGTGATGACGGCGCGTGGATTGATGCCGGTGAGAACGACAATTTGATGGTGTCGAAACTGGTTGCCAATCCTGATGCTGTTGGCGTTTTCGGTTACAGCTTCCTCGACCAAAACTCCGACAAAATTAAAGGTGCTATCGTTAACGGCACGCAGCCGACTTTCGATAACATCGCAGGTGGTAAGTACAAAATCTCGCGCTCGTTGTTTTTCTATATCAAGCACGCCCATGTTGGCACGGTTCCCGGTATTCAGGAATTTGTGGCTGAATTCACCAGCGAAAAAGCTTTTGGTGAAGAAGGGTATCTGGTCCCAAAAGGCCTGATCCCGCTGCCGTCAACAGATCGCGCAACGCAACGCAACAACTCTTCGTCGCTGACGAAGCTGGCTCTTTAACATAGTGTTGAAGAGATAAATTTCGGTGGGCCGGCGCAAAAGGGTCGGCCCACTTTTTTTGGAGATGAGATGTGTCCCTGACATTTTTGTCCGTTTTGATCATTATACTGGGCGCATATTCATTTCTTTTCGGACGCCGCCGCGTGCGTCATCTCACCGCTCAAACGGACGTCAAACAGCATTCTCTGGACGGCTATCACGGTGCCTTTGTTATGGCTTGCGTGATATTGCCGGCTTTCAGTTTTGCGGTTCTCTGGTCTGGCTTTGGACCGCTGGTCATTGAAAATTGGCTGCGTGAATTTATCGCCAATAACTCCGGCGCGCTTACCAATGGCGAGATTAATGTTTTGGTTGCCAAGGCAAAAGCCCTGCATGCGGGGGTTATCAATGCGCGGTTTGTAGGACTCGAAACAGTGGAAGCCGCCGCTTATTTCGGTGGGCTTCTGGAAACCTCTTCCTATTTGCGCGCCTTCGGCACGCTGGCTCTGGCCCTGATCGGCTTTTATTTTTCGCAGAAATTAATCGCACCCAGATTTGCTGTTCGGCAAAAAGTCGAAAGCATCGTCATCTGGGTTATGATCGGGGCGTCGGGCGTAGCCATCTTGACGACTATTGGCATTGTATTCTCGCTTATTTTCGAAACTTTCATGTTTTTCCAGAAAGTGCCGGTGCTGGATTTTCTGTTCGGCTTGCACTGGTCGCCGCAAATTGCCATTCGCGAAGATCAGGCAGCCAATCCGGGCGAGTTCGGCGCAATCCCGCTTTTTGCGGGTACGCTACTCATCACCTTTATCGCCTTGATTGTGGCTGTGCCGGTCGGCCTGATGGCGGCTGTCTATCTGTCCGAATATGCCTCCCACGGATTGCGCAATTTTGCCAAACCGACCATTGAAGTTCTGGCTGGCATTCCAACTGTGGTTTACGGGTTTTTTGCCGCTCTTGTGGTGGCCCCGCTTCTGCGTAATAGCGGCGCGGACATCGGCCTTACCCTGTCCTCGGAATCCGCGCTGGCCGCCGGTCTTGTCATGGGCACAATGCTGATACCGTTTATCTCCTCGCTTTCGGATGATGTGATTAATGCCGTGCCCCAAACTTTGCGCGATGGTGCATCGGCGCTTGGGGCGACGAAATCCGAAACCATTAAACAGGTGGTGTTGCCGGCCGCGCTGCCGGGCATTGTAAGTGCCATATTGCTCGCCATTTCGCGCGCGATTGGCGAGACAATGATTGTCGTTATGGCCGCCGGCATTGCCGCCAATCTGACGGCCAATCCGTTTGAAAGCGTGACCACGGTCACGGTGCAAATTGTGGTTTTGCTGATCGGTGATCAGGAGTTTGACAGCGCCAAAACGCTCGCCGCATTTGCGCTAGGGCTCGTCCTCTTTTTCATCACGCTGATACTTAATGTTGTGGCGTTGCGAATCGTAAATAAATACAGAGAGCAATATGACTGATACGTCGACCAGCATGTCGGTTTCTGCCGCGCCGAAAAGCCCGGAAAAAATAGCGCGTCTCAAAGCCAGATACAGGGCGGAAAGGCGCTTCAGGTTTTATGGCCGTGCGGCCATTGCCATTGCGGCGGGCATTCTGATTTTTCTGCTGTCATCCATTGTTTACAATTCCATTCCGGCCTTCACGCAGAATTTCGTCGAGCTGGATATCGAGCTCGCCCAAGATGTTATCGATCCGAATTTTTCCAATGATGCGGAAATAATTTACGCGGCAGACTGGCAGGGATTGATCAAAACCTCTCTGCGCCGCGAGTTTCCGGAAGTAAATTCGCGCGCCGACAAACGGGAATTATACGACCTTGTTTCATCCGGCGCGGGCGACTGGGTGCGCGATTTCGTGCTCGACAATCCGCAGGCGATTGGCAGCATGGTGCGCCTTGCTGTGCCGACATCGGATGATATCGACCTGCTGATCAAGGGATTGATCGACCGCAATTTGCCCGAAAGCGACCGGCTGGTATCCAATAAGGAGCTTGGCTGGCTCGACCATTATACCGCGCAGGGCCGCGTCCACACGCAGTTTGCCTGGGTGCTTTTTACCTCCGGCGACAGCCGCGAGCCGGAAATGGCGGGCTTGAGCGGGGCCTTTGTCGGCTCGTTGCTGACCATTCTGGTAACACTGGCGGTCAGCTTTCCCATTGGTGTCATGGCAGCGATATATTTGGAGGAACTGGCTCCGAAAAACCGCATCACCGGCATTATCGAGGTCAATATCAACAATCTCGCCGCCGTGCCGTCTATTGTTTTCGGGCTTTTGGGACTGGCCGTATTTATCAGCTTTTTCCAAATGCCGCGCTCGGCGCCGCTGGTCGGCGGCTTGGTTTTGTCGCTGATGACGCTGCCGACCATTATCATTGCGACGCGGGCATCGCTCGCCTCAATCCCGCCCTCAATCCGCGAGGCCGCATTGGGTGTCGGGGCGTCGCGCCTGCAGGTTATTTTCCACCATGTGTTGCCGCTGGCCATGCCGGGCATTTTGACCGGTACGATAATCGGGCTGGCCCAAGCCGCCGGTGAAACGGCGCCGCTTTTGATGATCGGCATGATGGCATTTATTGTTGATACGCCCACTGACATAACGTCCAAGGCAACAGTTTTGCCGGCACAAATTTACATGTGGGCGAATAATCCTGAACGGGCATTTTTGCCTAAAACCAGCGCGGCAATTGTCGTATTGCTGCTGTTTTTGCTGTCGGTTAATGCCACGGCGATATACTTCCGTAAAAAGTTTGAGAAACGTTGGTGACTATGAATTATGAAAATGAAAACAAAATTCAATCCTCCGGCGTTCAGGTTTATTACGGCGAAAACCGGGCCCTGCATGGCATTGATTTGAACATTGGGGCCAATGAAGTCACGGCATTAATCGGCCCGTCGGGCTGCGGGAAATCTACCTTTTTGAGGTGCATTAATCGCATGAATGATGTGATTGACGGATGCCGCGTCGAGGGCTCTGTATTTATTGACGGTGACAATATTTATGCAGACCACATGGATGTCGTGGAATTGCGCGCGCGGGTCGGCATGGTGTTTCAAAAGCCCAATCCGTTTCCAAAGTCGATATACGATAATGTGGCCTATGGGCCGCGCATCCACGGGTTGGCGCCGACCAAGGAGGCGCTCGATCACATGGTCGAGACAAGCCTGAAGCGCGCCGGCCTGTGGCAGGAAGTTCACGACCGGCTTGGTG
>CAJWBV010000039.1 GCA_913020275.1 uncultured Rhodobiaceae bacterium | reverse complement strand
ATATTGCCCCTGGCGCAAGTGGTCGGCATGGTGTTTTTGCTGGCCGGTCTTGCATTCAAAATTTCCGCCGTTCCTTTCCATATGTGGACGCCGGATGTCTATGAAGGTGCGCCAACGCCAATGACCGCGTTTTTCGCCGCCGCACCGAAACTGGCGGGCATGGCGGTGTTTTTGCGTGTGGTCATTTCGGCTTTTCCGGATGCGCTGGCCGCGTGGCAGCAAATCATTATTTTCATTTCTGTCGCCAGCATGGTGCTGGGGGCATTTGCGGCGATCGGCCAAACCAATATCAAGCGCCTGATGGCTTATTCTTCTATCGGGCATATGGGTTTTGCGCTTGTGGGCCTTGCCGCGGGCAGCGAAGACGGGGTCGCCGCCGTAATTTTGTATATGACGCTTTACGGCATTATGACCTTGGGCGCTTTTGCCTGTATTTTATCGATGCGCCGCGACAGTGGCATGGTTGAGCAGATCAAGAGCCTGGCCGGTTTGAGCCAGGTGCGTCCCTTCATGGCATTGTGCCTTGCCATATTGATGTTCTCGCTTGCCGGCATTCCGCCGCTGGCCGGATTTTTCGGCAAGCTTTTCGTGTTTCACGCCGCCATTGAAGCCGGACTTTATGCTTTGTGTGTGCTGGGCGTTTTGTCGAGCGTCGTCGGGGCCTATTATTATTTGCGGATTGTCAAAATCATGTATCTCGACCCACCGGCGGATGAAGCAAACGACCCCATGCCGCGCGAATTGTCTATTGTCGCCGGTGCCTTGGCCGGAATTTGTCTGTTATTTTTCGTCTATCCCGCGCCGTTGATTGATCTGGCCGCCGGCGCAAGCCAAGCACTGATTGACATGCCGGCACCTGAAGCATTGCTGACAGGGCTTTTCGGGCCCGCCGACATCAGGTGATCACACTTCCCGATACCTATCAGCTGCTCCACTTTGAAACCCTGGACAGCACCAATGAAGAAGCCAAACGGCTGGCGGCTCAAGGGGTGGTTCAACCGCATTGGATTTTGGCCGATGCCCAAAGCGCCGGTCGGGGGCGTCGCGGGCGGGTGTGGCAGTCGCCGAAGGGAAATCTGATGACCACCGTTTATCAGCCCGGGCGCATTGAGACGGAGAAGGCCGGACAATTGAGTTTTGTGGCCGGGCTTGCACTGGCCGATACGGTTTCCTCACTCATCGGCCTGGATGGTGCGGTTTCCATAAAATGGCCGAATGACGTCCTGGTGGGCGGGGCTAAAATTTCCGGCATATTGCTCGAATCGGGCGCTGCCTCCGATGCACATCTGGATTGGGTGTGTGTCGGCATGGGGCTGAACCTTGCCCATTTTCCCGACAACACACCTTATTTGGCGACTAGCATTGCCGCCCATACCGGCCATCAGCCTGATAATTTGGCTGTGCTGGAGGTTTTGGCTTCGGCCTTTGACCGCTATTACCGTCAATGGCAAGATTTTGGGTTCTCTGTCATCGTTACAAAGTGGCGTCAACAGGCGCATAATCTGGGTCGTGAAATTATTGTGCGTTTGGAAAAGAGTGAGTTAAGCGGCATTTTTGAAGATATTGACGATACGGGCGCGCTAATTCTTTGCTCCGAGGACGGTGAACGCCATATTGTTAGTGCTGGCGATGTATTTTTCCGCTAATCGGTTGAGCTATGACACAAAACGAAAATAATCTGGTTTTTGTTCCGCTGGGAGGCACCGGCGAGATTGGCATGAACTGTAACCTGTATGGCTATGGGGCGGGCAATCGGCGCGACTGGATTATGGTCGATCTGGGGGTAACATTCGGCCGCCACACCGAGCCGGGGATTGAACTGATTACGGCGGATACGGGCTTTATCGAGGCCGAGAAGGGCCGCTTGCATGCACTTTTGCTGACGCATGGCCATGAAGACCATATTGGCGCAGTCGCGCATTTGTGGCCGCGCCTGAAATGTCCGGTCTATGCCACGGCGTTCACGGCGGAACTAGTACGCGGCAAGCTGGCAGAGGCGGGACTTCTGGAAGCCGTGCCACTGCATATTGTTGACCCTCAGCAATCTCTAGAACTGGGCCCGTTCCACATTGACTATATCGGGCTGACACATTCGATTGCTGAGCCCAATGCACTGGCTGTGCGATGTGGCGGCGCGCGCGTTTTGCACACGGGCGACTGGAAAATCGACCCCGATCCGGTTATCGGCAAAGTCACCGAGCATGAGCGACTGAAAGCCTTTGGTGATGAGGGGGTCGATGCGATTGTATGCGACAGCACCAATGTATTGTCAGAAGGTCGTTCGGGCTCTGAAGCCGATGTCGCCACCGCCCTGAACAAAGTGGTTGCCGAAAGCACGGGGCGGGTTGTGGTCACGACATTTGCCTCCAACATTGCCCGCCTGTCGAGCATTGCAAAGGCGGCGGCCGACAATGGGCGACATATTTGCTTGGCCGGTCGGGGCATGCACCGGATTTACAATGCCGCGCGGGCAACCGGATATCTGGCAGATTTTCCTGCGCCGGTGGAAGAAGAAGACGCCGCCTATTTGCCGCCCGACAAGCTCGTTATTTTGTGCACGGGCAGTCAGGGCGAGTATCGCGCCGCGCTGGGACGCATGGCGCATGGCCACCATCCCCATCTCGTGCTGGAGGCCGGGGATCGCGTCGTGTTCTCATCCAAAATGATCCCCGGCAATGAGACTGAAATTCTCGCACTGCAAAATCAACTGGCAAAAATAAATGTCGAAATTATAACACCTTACAATAACGATCTTCATGTATCAGGGCATCCAAACCGTGATGAGCTTGTCGATATGTATGGCTGGGTGCGCCCGCGTGCAGCAGTGCCGGTGCACGGCGAGCATCGCCATCTGATCGCCCATGCAGCGCTTGCGGCTGAGCTGGGTGTGCCGGAGCCGCTGCGCGTTCACAATGGCGATATGGTGCAGCTTTATCCGGGTCCCGCGCAAGTGCTGGAAACAGTGCCTAGCGGTCGGCTCTATCTGGATGGTGAGATTTTTACCCAAAGCGATGCGCTGGCCGTGCGCGAGCGGCGCAAGCTGTCGCATAATGGTGTGGTGTTTGTGAGCATACCGCTTGATGGCGCAAATCGCTTATGCGGGCGCGTTGAGGTTCAAATGCGCGGCATTCCCGAACATGACGGCGATATGGATTTGGTGAACTGGGCGTTGGATGCGGCCGAGCGCGCATTGCCGTCCAGTGGCAAGGTGACGCCGGCACGCGCCGAGGAAGAAGTTGGCCAGTTCATCCGCCGCGAGTTAGGTAAGCGCTGGGGCAAGAAGCCCATGGTTGTGGTAAGTTTTGTGCATGTGTAAACGGAATTTAGTGAATAGGCTAATTCGATGAATGAAATCGGTTTTCTATTCGGCTGCGCCATATATGGCATTATCTGGTTTTTGACCCTGTTCATGGTGTTGCCCTTTGGCGTGGTGTCACAACACGAAGACGGGCGCGTTGTGCCGGGCTCGGAAGCTGGTGCTCCGGCGCGGCCAATGATTTATCGGAAGCTGGCGATTACAACGCTTTTGTCGGCGGTGTTTTATGCCCTCGTCTATCTGCTTTTGACATCGGGCGTGTTGGCGCAACTTGATTTGCCGTTTCTGCCCGACCTTGGGCTGGACAGTCGCTGATTTTGAATGGCCAAAAAAAAGCGGAACCTAAAAGGTTCCGCTTTGTGTCTCCCGTTAAAAACGGAGGGCTCCTCCCAAAACCCGAGAACTCGAAGTTCTCTGTCCACGGGAAAAATACTAGGAAAAAACCACAGCCCTGTCATTAAGATTTTACATTTTCTTGACCCTTCTCCAATCGCATGGGACAAGCGTAATTCCGATGGTTCTGCACGCGGACTGAATATATGCGCCTTACCGATTATTTTTTGCCGACCCTTAAAGAAGACCCTGCCGAAGCCCAGATTGTTTCGCACCGCCTGATGTTGCGCGCGGGCATGGTGCGCCAAAGCGCGGCTGGTATTTACAGCTGGCTGCCATTGGGATTGCGGGTTTTGCGCAAAATTGAGGCGATTGTGCGCGAAGAGCAAAATCTGGCCGGTGCTGTTGAAGTGCTGATGCCGACTTTGCAGCCGGCAGATATCTGGCGCGAATCGGGTCGCTATGAAGATTACGGCAAAGAAATGTTGCGCATTACCGATCGCGCCGACCGTGACCTGCTTTACGGGCCGACCAATGAGGAATTAATCACGCAAATATTCCGCGACAATGTGCGTAGCTACAAGCAATTGCCGTGCAATCTCTACCATATTCAGTGGAAATTCCGTGACGAGATTCGCCCGCGCTTTGGCGTGATGCGCGGCCGCGAATTTTTGATGAAAGATGCCTATAGCTTCGACATTGATGAGGCGTCGGCGCGGGTGGCGTATCAAAAAATGTTTGTGGCTTACCTGCGCACCTTCGCGCGGCTTGGGCTTCGCGCGCTTCCTATGGCGGCTGATACCGGACCCATTGGTGGAGATTTGAGCCATGAGTTTATTATTCTCGCCGATACGGGTGAGTCGGAAGTGTTCTGCCATGCCGACCTTCTGGAACGACCCGCGCCCGAAGCTGATTATTCAGCCGATTTGGACGCTGTTATAGCGCCATTTACATCTCTATACGCGCGCACTGATGAAAAGCATGAGCCGGAAATTTTCGAAGCCGAGGTGCCTGCCGACAAGCAGGTGACGGCGCGAGGCATTGAGGTTGGACACATTTTCTACTTCGGGCAGAAATATTCGGAGCCCATGCAGTGCCGCGTTACCGGTGCCGATGGCAAGGAGGTCGCCGTCTATGGCGGCTCTTACGGTATCGGGGTTTCGCGGCTCGTCGGCGGCATTATCGAAGCCTGCCATGATGAGAACGGTATTGTCTGGCCATGGGCGGTTGCGCCGTTCCAGATCGGTCTTATCAATTTGAAACCGGGTGACGCACAGACGGATGAATTATCCGAGCGCCTTTACAAAACGCTGACACACAAAGGCCTCGATGTGCTGTATGATAATCGCGATGAACGCGCCGGTGCCAAGTTTTCGGATATGGATCTGATTGGCTTGCCGTGGCAGGCGGTCATTGGGCCGCGCGGGGCGGTTGCAGGCGAGATAGAAGTCAAAAACCGGAAAAATGGCGATAAACAAACACTTGATTTCGAGGCCGCCTGCGCTTTGCTGGCCGAACCGCCGAGCGATTAGGCCGTATCGGTGACGCGGGCGTTTAACAGGTTGGAATGGCAGTTGGCCGGGCGCTATTTGCGGGCGCGCCGCCGCGAGAGTTTTATTTCCATCATCGCCATTATTTCTTTTCTCGGCATCATGCTGGGTGTGGCTACGCTGATTGTTGTCATGGCCGTGATGAACGGATTTCGCGCCGACCTTCTGGACCGTATTTTGGGCGTCAGCGGCCATGTCGTTGCGCGGCCGTGGAACGGGCAATTTGAAGACCGCGCCGCAACCGTGGCGCGTTTGCAGAAACTGCCGCCGGTTGTGCTGGCGACACCGCTGGTGGACGGCCAGGCAATGATGTCTTCCGGACAGGCGGTGCGCGGCGTTGTCCTGCGCGGCATGTCAACCGACGCACTGAAGCGCCTGCCGGCGCTGGCCGGCAATGTGCGCGCCGGTGCGCTTGACGATCTGTCACAAAGCGGGCGGGTGGCCATTGGTTTGCGTCTGGCCGAGCGTTACGGCATTGGTGTCGGTGATCCGGTGACGCTTATTGCGCCGCGCGGCACAGTTACGCCATTTGGCACCACCCCGCGCATCAAGCAGTTTCGCGTTGCGGCCATTTTCAGCATTGGCCTGTCTGAATATGACTTGAACATCATGTTTTCCGGCCTTGAAACGGCGCAGGGTTTTTTCAGTGAAAGCGCGCAATCGGGCGCCATTGAACTGATACTGGACGACCCCGACAAGGTGGAAGCCTATCGCGGGGATTTGCAGAACACCGCCGGACTTGATGTTTCGCTGGTTGACTGGAAACAGTCCAATCGTACGCTGGCCGGAGCGCTGGAGGTTGAGCGCAATGTCATGTTCCTCATTCTGACGCTGATTTTGCTGGTGGCGGCGCTCAATATTGTGTCGGGGTTGGTCATGCTGGTGCGCGACAAGCATCGCGATATTGCCGTGTTGCGCTCCATGGGGGCCAGTCGGGGTATGGTCTTGCGGGTGTTTTTCATCACCGGTGCCAGCATTGGCGTTATCGGGTCGCTGGCCGGTTTCGGCCTCGGCGTTGTTTTCTGTGCCTATATTGAAGAGATCCGCCAGCTTCTGGTGATGATTACCGGCGCGCAACTTTTTCCGGCGGAAGTTTATTTTCTTGAGCGCATGCCGGCGCGTCTTGTGATGTCAGACATTGTGCAGGTGCTTTCCATGGCGCTTACCCTGTCGTTTCTTTCAACACTTTATCCGGCGTGGCGTGCCGCCTCGCTCGATCCGGTGGAGGCCTTGCGCTATGAGTGAACGATTTTCACTGCGCGGCATTCATCAGAGCTTCGATCAGGCCGGTCGGCGTCTCGAAGTTCTAAACGGTGTCGACCTTACCATTGCTGCGGGTGAAACGGTTGCCCTTTTGGGCCCGTCGGGTTCCGGCAAATCATGTTTGCTGCATATTGCGGGGCTTTTGGAAAAGCCGGCTTCAGGAGAAATTCTGGTAAATGGCCGCGTACTGCCAACCGATGATGACGGCTTGCGCACGCGCGGGCGGTTACAGCATATTGGGTTTGTCTACCAGTTTCATAATCTGCTGCCGGAGTTCAGCGCGCTTGAAAATGTTATGTTGCCATTGCGCTTGCGCGGGCAGGCCGGTAACGCGGCTCGTGCAACGGCCGGGGATATTCTGGCAAAACTCGGTCTAACCGACAGGTTGGAACATTTGCCTGCGCAATTATCGGGCGGCGAACAACAGCGTGTAGCGATTGCGCGCGCACTCGTAGCGCAACCGGATGTAATTCTGGCCGATGAGCCGACAGGCAGCTTGGACGGTGCAAATGGTGCCGTCATTGCCGAATTGTTGCTTGATTTGGCGCGCGAGGCGCAGGCCGCCGTATTGCTTGCTACCCACGACACGACGCTGGCCGAGCGTGCCGATCGGGTGGTACGTTTGCAAGACGGCATTCTTCACTGATCCCCCAAAAAAAACAGCCTTTTTGCTCGACGATACTTTGCTTGTTGACAAGAGAA
>CAJWBV010000038.1 GCA_913020275.1 uncultured Rhodobiaceae bacterium | reverse complement strand
TCTATCCTTGGGTGTTTGTTAATTGATTTTAGAAAAAAAAGACTGGTTTTAAAAGCCACTTTTTAAGGCAATTTGTTTTATGGCTTCAGGGTAGGCGATGTGTTCTAGCTTTAATACGCGCGCGGACAGTGTGTCGGCCGTATCCTTGCCATGAACCGGCACACGTTTTTGCAAGATTATTGGCCCGTCATCCATTTCGGCGCGCATGTAATGCACTGAACAGCCATGCTCCTTGCCGCCGTCAGCCAGCACGCGCGCATGCGTGTTGAGCCCCTTATAGGCGGGCAGCAGAGACGGGTGGATGTTGATAATGCGGTCGTGCCAGCGCGTGACAAAATCCGCCGTTAAAAGGCGCATGAAACCCGCCGCACAAATCAGGTCGACCTGGGCTTTGTCGAGTGCTTTTTGCATTTCGGCTTCGAAACCTGCTCGCGTCTCATAGTCTTCGTGGTCAATCACGGCGCAGGGGACACCTTGGGCTTTGCAAAACTCAATGCCACCCGCCGCCGGACGGTTGGTGATGGCCAGAACAAACTCGCCGCCAACAGATGGCTTAGCAAGGTGGTGCGCCAGCCGCTGCATATTGCTGCCGCGTGCTGAAAAAAGAATGGCAACGCGCACCGGTTGCGTCATGATCCGATTTGTCCGGCAAAGGTTACTAGGGACTGGGCATCTTCTTGCAACTGCCCGACCGTATGGACCGTTTCACCGGCGTCTTTCAGTTGAGCGGTCACCGCGTCGGCATGTGCGGCATCGACCACGGCAATCATGCCAATGCCGCAATTAAACGTTCGCAAAAGTTCTTTGTCTTCAATGCCGCCTGCCTGCCTCAACCAGTTGAAAACCGGCGGCAGGGGCCAGCTATCCAGATCAATATGTGCCGCACAGCCGTCGGGCAAAACACGCGGCAGGTTTTCCTGAAACCCGCCACCGGTAATATGCACCAGACCCTTCACCGCCGACGTTGCGCGTATCGCCTGCAAGAGGGGTTTTACATAAATCCGTGTCGGGGTCAGGAGGCTCTCGCCCAGGCTCGTGGTGTCGTCAAACGGGCTGGGCGCGTGCCAGTCAAGGCCGGTAGTTTCGACGATTTTACGCACCAGCGAAAAACCGTTGGAATGCAGGCCATCAGACGCCAAGCCCAACAATATATCGCCGGCCGCAATTGAGGGTGCGGGTAAAATTTCATCCCGCTCAACCGCGCCGACCGAAAAACCGGCCAAATCGTAATCCTTGGGCGCATAGAGGCCGGGCATCTCCGCCGTCTCGCCCCCGATGAGCGCGCATCCGGCCTGCTGGCACCCTTGTGCAATGCCGGCAATTACATCTCGCGCGCGCTCGACATCAAGCGCCGAGGTGGCGAAATAATCCAGAAAAAACAGCGGCTCCGCGCCTTGCACAACAAGGTCATTGACGCTCATGGCGACCAGATCAATGCCGATTGTGTCATGCTTGTCGACTTCAATGGCGATTTTCAGCTTTGTGCCCACGCCGTCATTGGCGGCGACCAGAACCGGGTCCTTGAAATTGCAGGCGGCCAGATCGAACAGCCCCCCGAAGCCGCCCAGATCGCTCTCGGCACCTGGGCGGCGTGTTGCTTTTGCCAGCGGTGCGATGGCACGCACCAGCGCATTGCCCGCATCAATGTCGACGCCGGCTTGGGCATAGGTCAGTGAGTTTTTCTTGTCTGTCATGCGTCTCTCTGTGCGGGGAATCAGCCCGCGCCGCTAATATAGCGTGGCCGCCCGTCAATGTATTGCCCGCTTTGGAATTTTACGCCGGAAACCGGCTCCGAAATGCTTTTATCCGATTGCGGGCGCTGGGCCAGCGCGCTAGTGTCGGGCCATGAACAGACTTTTTCTGCTTTTTTGCCTGATTTGTTTCACTACACCCGCTTTTGCAGCAAGTGTTTTCAATGTCGACCGCGTATTTGTGGATACACAAGCGCCTTCTGCAATCGAGGCCAGAGAAATTGCCGTGCGCGACGGGCAAAGAGAGGCGCTGGCGATTGTGCTCAAACGCCTGACGCCCGAAATTAGCTGGCCGCAATTGCCGGTGACGAATGAACTTGCAGTGGAAAATCTGGTGGAGGGCTTTCAGGTCTCGAAAGAAAAAACCACAACCAATCGCTACATTGCCGAATTATCCGTGCAGTTCAAAGCCGATGATGTGCTGGCCCTGTTGCGCGGTCGAAATATCGCCGTTACCACAAGCCAGAACCGACCGGCCCTTCTGTTGGCCGTGCTGGAAGACGCCCAAGGCCTGCAATTATGGGGCGAGCATTGGTGGGAGGCCGCGTGGAAGCAGGAAGATTTGGAAAACAACCCCGCACCGCTGGTAACCCCGCTGGGCGATCTTGACGATACAATTATCGCCACACCCGAAGATATTCTCATCGGGTCGCCTGAAAAGCTGGATCAGCTCAATCGTCGTTATGGCACGCAATCCAGTATTGTTGCTCATGCGCTGGCAGATATTGACGGGCAGTTGGGTATCACCGTGTATATATTCGGTGCCGATGAAAATGACGTTATTGTGCGCACATATCGCGCCGACCTGCCGCATGCGGAAATGGCGGCCACGGCAACCGGAGAAATTTTGAATTTGCTTTCCGAACGCTGGAAGCAAAGCGCGGGCGTGGTTTCCGATCAGGTCAATAAATTGCGGGTGCGCGCCAATTACGGCGCATTGGCAACGTGGACGGCCATTCGCAAAACCTTGAGCGGGTCGGATCTTGTGCAGCAACTTTCGGTCATCGAAATGTCGGTGAATTATGCTTATGTGGATATTGCCTATATCGGGTCTGTCAGCCAGCTTGCGGCCAATCTCGAACAGGCCGGCCTGCAGATAAACGAAACCATGAATGGCTGGCAGATTTCAAAAATGATGGAGCCGCAATCGTGAAACTTTCGCCCTTTGTCCTGGTGGTGCTTGGTGTGTCTGCTTTGGTGCTTGTCGCGCTAATTCAGCTATCCGAGATTTTGCTGCCCTTCGTGCTGGGTTTCACGTTGGCCTATTTTCTCGACCCGCTGGCCGACCGTCTGGAACGGGCGGGGCTGCCGCGGCTTGTGGCGACGAATGTGATTACTTTTGCCTTCGGTTTCATGGTGCTGGCGGGACTGGTTTTCGGTTTGCCGGCGCTGGCCGCCGAACTGGGCGGCATGGTCGAGCGCATTCCCGTTTACACCCAAAGGCTGGAAGGCTGGATGGCGGGCAACGCCATTTTGAGCGATTATCCCGATGCGGTGAATGCGGGTATTGAGGCTGTGCGTGGCGGTGTCCGAGGCTTTGCCGGAGACATTCTGCTGACAGGCCTGTCGGTGCTCAATGTGCTGGCGCTCATTATCATAACGCCGGTGGTCGCCGTCTATATGCTGAATGATTGGGATCGTATGGTCGACCAGCTTGACCGCCTGTTGCCCAAGCCCCATGCCCCGCAAGTGCGCCTGCTGGCGACGCAAATAGACGAGATTCTAGCCGGATTTGTGCGCGGGCAAATCACCGTGTGCTTTTTGCTGGCGATGTTTTATACAACCGGCCTTTCGGTCGTCGGCCTCGATGCCGGCATTGTCGTGGGCGTTACGGCAGGGCTTACAAGTTTTATTCCTTATGTCGGCGCGGTGTTTGGCGTGGCGCTGGGGTTGGCAATGGGGCTGGGGCAGTTCGGTGCGGATTATGTAATGCTGGCCCAGATAGCCGGTGTGTTTGTGTTGGGGCAGTTTCTGGAAGGCAATGTTCTGACGCCGCGCCTTGTCGGTGACCGCGTGCGCTTGCATCCGGTGTGGATTATTTTCGCTCTGCTCGCAATGGGCAATTTATTCGGCTTTATCGGCTTGTTGCTGGCAATTCCCGTTGCGGCCGCCGCCGGTGTGCTGGTGCGTTATGCCATAAATATCTATATGCGCGAATATGTCGAAGGCTCGGAGGAGGGGTGATGTCCGAGCAATTGGCCTTGTCCTTGCCGGTGCGGGCGGCATCGGGACGCGAAGATTTCATTGTTGCGCCGTGCAATGCCCGTGCGGTCGACCGCATTGACGCGTGGCCTGAATGGGCCGATCCGGTGCAATATATTCACGGGCCCGCCGGTTGTGGCAAAAGCCACCTCGCTTCGGTGTGGATGCAGCGGCATGCAGCACAGCTTGTGCAGGCCGACACCATTAACACGACGGCGAAAGTACTGGATGACTGGCTCAGTGACGGCGCAGCCGATACGGGATTGGTTATTGACGGTTTTGAGGCTTTGCCAGAGACGGGTGAAGAGGTTGTGTTTCACGTCATAAACCATGCACGTGCGAACCATCGTCACGTGCTGTTGCTTGCGCGTGAAGCGCCAATTGCGCTGCCGGTACGGCTTGCCGATTTGCGCTCGCGTCTTGCCGCTTTGGATGCGCTGGCTTTCGGCCTGCCCGATGACACATTATTGTCAGCTTTGTTCGATAAACTGTTTCGCGACCGGCAATTGGCTGTCGATGCGCGCGTGATCCAATATCTCTTGCCGCGCGTGGAGCGCAATTTTCACGATATTGCCAAGTTGGTCGCGCGCATTGATGCGCTTGCCCTGTCGCGCCAGAGAGCCATTTCGGTACCTCTGGTGAGTGAGGCTTTATCAAGTGGGGCAATGACAAATAACGGCTCATGGGGCATTGTTGAGCCATCCGTTTAGCCAGTTCGGGAACAAAAAATTCCATGTCGGGTAAGAAATCCAAGAAAATCAAAAGTCAGCATCACGGATACAGCCAGCAGGAAAGGTTCGTAAACCGCGAATTGTCGTGGCTTGCGTTCAACCAGCGTGTGCTGCAAGAGGCGTCCAATCCGCATCATCCGGTTTTGGAGCGCCTGCGCTTTTTGTCGATTTCAGCCAGCAATCTCGACGAGTTTTTCATGGTGCGGGTGGCCGGCCTTGTCGGGCAGGCAAATGCAGGCGTCGAGGTTAAAAGCCAGGATGACCTGACCCCCGCCCAGCAATTGGAGCGTGTGACCGAGGTTGCCAATGCGCTGATGGATGATCAGCAGAAAACGCTTACCAATCTGCTCGCCGATTTGCGCAATGCTGGTATTTTCGTGCATGAGGAGCATGAGCTTGCGCCCGAACAGATAAGCTGGCTGGAAGGCTATTTTCTCGATCAGGTTCTGCCGGTGCTCACACCGCTGGCAATTGACCCGGCGCACCCGTTTCCCTTCATTCCCAATTTGGGTTTTGCCCTTGCCCTGCAATTGAGCCGCGCGCACGACGACAACCGCATGAACGCGCTGCTTCTCATTCCCCAACAGCTTGACCGTTTCATTTTACTGCCCAAGGGCGAAAACAGCTCCGAATTGCATTTTGTGCGGCTTGAGACATTGGTGTCACTGTTTATTGAGCGCACATTTCCAGGATATAAAGTGCTGGGGCAAGGCGTATTCCGCATCATTCGCGACAGCGATATTGAGGTCGAGGAAGAGGCCGAAGACCTTGTACAGCTTTTTGAAAGCGCTTTGAAGCGCCGCCGCCGCGGGTCAGTTATCCGGTTGAAAATTGATGCGTCAATGCCGAAATCATTGCGGCGACTGGTAATTGACGAAATGGAAGTTGACCCGCGCAATGTGGTTATTGTGGAAGGTCTTGTCGGTTTGGCGCAGACCGTTCAGATTGTCGCCCACGGGGCGACAGAGCTTAAGTTTAAACCTTTCAGTGCCCGCTTCCCTGAGCGTATTCGCGAACATGGCGGCAATTGTTTTTCGGCCATTGGTGCCAAGGATATTCTCGTCCACCATCCTTATGAGAGTTTTGACGTGGTTGTGCAATTCATTCGCCAAGCCGCGGAAGACCCCGATGTGGTGGCGATCAAGCAGACATTATATCGCACGACCGAAGACAGCCCTATAGTCAAGGCGCTGATCGAGGCTGCCGAACTGGGCAAATCGGTCACGGCGCTGGTTGAGCTGAAAGCCAGATTTGACGAAGCGGCGAATATTCGTCTGGCGCGCGATATGGAACGCGCCGGTGTGCAGGTCGTGTTCGGGTTTTTGCAGTTGAAAACTCATGCCAAAGTCAGCCTCGTAGTGCGCCGTGAGAGCGGCAATATGAAAACTTATGTGCATTTGGGAACCGGCAATTACCACCCGCAAAACGCGAAAGTCTATACCGACCTGTCGCTGTTCACCTGCGACCGCGAAATAGCTGGAGATGCGGCGCAAGTGTTCAATTACTTCACCGGATATGCCGAGCCCAAGAATTTGAAAAAACTGGCCATGTCGCCGCTCACGCTGCGTAAATCGCTGATGGAGCGTATCGCCAATGAAATTGAGCACGCCAAGGCCGGACGTCCCGGTGCAATTTGGGCGAAGATGAATGCATTGGTTGATGCTCAGGTGATTGACGCTCTTTACGATGCCTCTGTTGCGGGTGTGCAGATTGACCTCGTTGTGCGCGGGATTTGCTGTCTGCGTGCAGGCGTGTCCGGTTTGAGTGAAAACATTCGGGTCAAAAGCATTATTGGCCGGTTTTTGGAGCATTCGCGCATTGTCTGTTTCGGTGACGGGCACGGGCTACCTTCGCCCGATGCCAAGGTTTTCCTGTCATCGGCCGACTGGATGCCGCGCAATCTCGACCGCCGGGTCGAGGTGCTAACGCCGATTTTGAACCCGACTGTTCACGCCCAAGTTCTCAATCAGATTATGGAGATTAATCTGGCCGACAATGAGCAAAGCTGGGCCATGCAACCCGATGCAAGTTTTGCGCGCATTGCGCGTTCACGCGGCGAAGCGGGGGTTAATGCGCATGAGTATTTCATGACCAATCCAAGCCTGTCAGGGCGCGGTGAAGGCAAAAAGACCAAGAAATCCAGTCCCTCAAAAGCCGCTGGGGGCAAAGCCTAGAAATGGCGCGCGTGCGGACAGAGAAATTCGCAGATGCGCTGAACAGGCTTGGCACCTTGCGGCCCGATGCGCCTTTGGGCGTGCTGGATATCGGTTCGAACTCCGTGCGTCTGGTCGGCTATAGCGGCTCGGCGCGCACGCCCCTGCCGATTTACAATGAGCGCGCCTTTTGTCGACTGGGCGAGGCAGTATCGGCCACCGGCCGCATTGAGGGCGAGCCTTATAAACTGGCGTTGATGACCTTCCCGCGCTTTCGTGCAATTGCCGAGCGAATGGGCATTGTCAATTTGGCGGCGTTTGCCACGGCC
>CAJWBV010000037.1 GCA_913020275.1 uncultured Rhodobiaceae bacterium | reverse complement strand
TCGATCCTGGTTCGCCCCCAAAAGCCGGCGCTTGGCCGGAAATGGAAATGGTGGAGGCGCCGGGTACTGCCCCCGGGTCCGATGGGTTTATTGCGAAGCCCGTATATCGCCATAGTCGGCAAGCCGACACCCGTGATATAGCATTCTTCACAGCAAAATCATAGTGTTTCGCCAAAAGCCGTTGCGTGGCCCACGCAGAATCGTGAATGATGCGCTCATGCGGCAATATCTTGATCTACTCCAGCGCGTTGTTGATGATGGCGTGGAACGCGGCGACCGGACAGGCACCGGCACACGTTCCGTTTTCGGCCATCAGATGCGGTTTGACCTTGCGCAGGGTTTTCCGATGCTGACCACGAAAAAACTCCATGTGAAGTCGATTATCCACGAACTTTTGTGGTTTTTGTCGGGCGATACGAATATTGGCTATCTCAACGAAAATGGGGTCTCCATCTGGAATGAATGGGCCGACGAGAACGGAGATCTGGGGCCCGTTTATGGTCGCCAATGGCGAAGTTGGCAAACTTCGGATGGTCGCCACATCGACCAGATTTCGCAACTTGTCGCGCAATTGACGTCAAATCCGGAATCGCGGCGTCACATTGTGACAGCCTGGAACCCTGCCGATGTTGACGATATGGCGCTGCCGCCATGCCACTGCCTGTTTCAGTTTTATGTGGCCGACGGCAAGCTGTCATGCCAGCTATACCAACGTTCGGCGGATATTTTTCTGGGCGTCCCTTTCAACATTGCCTCTTATGCGCTGCTGACACTGATGCTGGCGCAGGTTTGCGATCTGGAGGCGGGCGATTTCGTGCACACGCTGGGTGACGCCCATCTTTATCTGAACCATTTGGATCAAGCCCGCCTGCAACTTGAACGCAGCCCCGGTGCCCTGCCGAGTTTGCGGATAAACCCCGACAAGAAAGATATTTTCGGCTTCGTTTTTGATGATTTCGAGTTGCTGGATTATCAGGCGCAGGCGCATATTCCGGCGCCGGTGGCGGTTTAGCCCCCGTGCATATTACCCACATTGAGATGATTGTGGCGGTTGCCGAAAACGGGGTGATCGGCAATCAGGGCGACATGCCGTGGCGCTTGCCGGGCGACCTTGCCCATTTCAAAGAAATTACCATGGGGTGTCCGGTAATTATGGGTCGCCGCACATGGAGCTCAATCGGGCGTCCGCTGCCGGGGCGCAAAAATATTGTTCTGTCGCGCCAAATATCCGGCTTCGAGCCCGCACTGCCGCCGGAGGTGGCTTGCGTCGCCACGCCGGAGGCGGCATTGGCCTTGTGCGCGGATGCGCCGCGCGTGATGATTATCGGCGGCGGTGAGATTTATCGCATTTTCGAAGCTCAGGCCGTGCGTATTCATCTGACGCGGGTGCATGCAACGCCTTCGGGGGACACGCATTTCGCGCTGGCAGACCCTGACGCTTGGCAGGAAACAGCGACCACATTTCGCACCGCCGGTGAAAAAGACAGCGCCGATTACAGTTTCGTGACGCTGGAAAGAAAGACTTCGTAATGGAGGAAATTTGTTCAGGCCTGCTGTTTCCCGAAGGGCCGATTGCCATGTCCGATGGCAGTGTCATTTTGGTCGAGATTGCCCGCGGCACGCTCAGCCGCGTCAAGCCGGGCGGTGTGCTTGAAATAGTGGCCGATCTCGGCGGCGGGCCGAACGGTGCCGCCATCGGGCCGGATGGCGCAGTTTATGTCTGCAACAATGGCGGGTTTTCATGGCTCGAGATTGACGGTCGCATTTATCCGCATGACAGGCCGGATGATTATTCCGGCGGGCGCATTGAGCGCGTTGACCTGACAACGGGCGCGGTTGAGCGGCTCTACGATACATGCGACGACCATGCCCTCGTTGCCCCGAATGACATTGTGTTCGACCGCACGGGCGGCTTCTGGTTCACCGATTTGGGCAAATCCTACGACCGCCTCAAAGACAGAGGCGCCGTCTATTACGCCAAGCCCGATGGCAGCCATATTGAGCAGATGGTTTTTCCCATTGAAACGCCCAACGGCATCGGCCTCAGCCCCGACGAAAACACCGTCTATGTTGCCGAAACCCAGGGCGGACGGCTGTGGGGTTTTGATATTGAAAGCCCCGGCAAACTGAAATCACCGGCACAAGCACTACCGTCTGCCTTTGTCGCGTCCCCTGCCGGGCTCAATTATTTCGACTCGCTCGCCGTAGAAGCCGACGGCACAGTGGCCGTTGCGACCATTGCCAATGGCGGCATTTCGCGCATCTCCCCCGAAGACGGATCGATTGCCCATGTGCCGACCGATGACGGCATGACAACCAATATTTGTTTTGGCGGCGATGATTTGCGAACCGCATACATAACCCTGTCATCGACGGGGCGTTTGGTGAAAACGCAATGGGATGCGCCCGGCTTGCCGCTTAATTTTCTGAACCTGTAACAGCGCTTTTCGCGGGCGCAAATTCGGGCAGCACAACCGCCTGCCCGCAATGCCGATTGCCCTGCGCGTCCACCTGCAAAAGCGGCGGGCCGTAAAGCACATAGCCGTCGCGCAAGGCATCGCTCACCCGCTGGCAAAAAGCGGCATCATCGTCACCGGTCAAGAAGCGGTAGGCTTTTGGTGTGTCACCCGTCATGTTTTGGCACCCGCCAGCAGTTCAATTAATTTTTGTGCAAGCTCCCCGAAGGCTCGCGCCGCCGCGCTTTGCGGCGCGTCAATGACCACGGGCACACCGGTTTCGGCAGCGGCATGGATTTCCGCGTCCAGCGGTAAGCTCATCAGCGCATCATTGCCGGGGTTGCCGAAAGGGTACATCCGCGTGCCGTCCGGCGCCGTCATAAAGGCCATATTTTCAACAAGGCCGAGCACCGGCACATTGGTTTTTTCAAACATGGCCCTTGCGCGGCGCACATCGGCCTGCGCCAGCGCGCTGGGGGTTGAAACGACAACCGCCCCGTTGACGGGGATGCGTTGCGCCGTGGTGAGTTGAATGTCGCCTGTGCCCGGGGGCATGTCCAGCACCAGGACATCCAGTTCCGGCCAGGCCACATCGTCAAGCATTTGAATGAGAGCGCTTTGCACCATCGGCCCGCGCCAGATCATCGCCTGGTCGGGCGGCACCATATAGCCGATCGACATGGTGTGCAGGCCGTGGCACTCGACGGGGATGAGCTTTTTTTCAGCCGTCGTGGTTGGGCGCCCGGTCACATTGAATAGCTGCGGCAGTGACGGCCCGTAAATATCCGCATCAAGCAGGCCGACACGCAAGCCCTGAGCCTGCAATGCGGCGGCCAGATTGACGGCGACGGTGGATTTGCCGACCCCGCCCTTGCCGCTGGCCACCGCGATCACGCGGGTTATTTTGGCAAAAACCTCCGGTACATCTCTATTTGGAGGCGGTGTGTCGCCCGATTTTTGAGGGCTGGGCGCGTCATTGTGCGCGGTCAGCACACAAGTTACGGACGTAACCCCCACCACGCCGCGCGCTGCGTTTTCCGCCGCGGATTGCAAATCAGCCAGCGTGCTTTCCGGCAGGCCGGCAACATCCAGTGAAAACCCGACATTCGGCCCGCGCAAGACAAGCCCCTGCACGCGGCCGGAGGCGATAATATCGGTATCCCCCGCCGGGTCGCGCACTTGCGAAAGTGCCGCGCGAATGTCGGTTTCGGAAAAGTCGGCCATGTGTTTTTCTTTCGTCGCCCGCCTTGAAAAAAGGCCGCGCCCTGCCCACATTTGGATGTGTCACGTCACTGATATATAGACATGTAATGAGACGGCGCAAGGTCTCATTGTGATTGGCGGCGCGGTGACCTATATAAAGAGCGAGTTCATGAAAACACGCTGAACCGCGCGGCATAAGGAGAAATAAATGCCTTGGGAAAATAATTCGGGTGGCGATCGCGGCCCTTGGGGTGGTGGTCCAAACCGTGGGCCACGTCGCGGTTCGGGGCCGAACGAGCCAAATATTGACGAACTTATCGAACAAATGCGCAAACGCATGCGCGAAATCCTGCCAGGCGGCGGCAGCTCGTCCATATTGGTCGTGTTTGCTGTTTTGCTGACATTTTGGGGACTTTCGGGCTTTTATCGGGTGCAGGCGGATGAGCAGGGCGTTGTGTTGCGCTTCGGCAAGTTTTTGACGCAGACCAGCCCAGGCCTCAATTACCATCTGCCATGGCCCATTGAGACAGCCATCACGCCGAAGGTTACAACCGTTAACCGCGTGGATATCGGCATGCGTGGCGGCCTTGAAGAACGGCGTGGTTCCAATGCTGTCACTCGTGATGTGCCGGAAGAAAGCCTGATGCTCACAGGCGATGAAAATATCGTCGACGTCGATTTTTCCGTATTTTGGGTCATTACCAATGCGCCGGACTTTTTGTTCAATATTCAAAACCCGACCGGCACGGTGAAGGCCGTCGCCGAAAGCACCATGCGTGAAATTATCGGGCAAAATGACATCCAGCCGATTTTGACCGAGCAACGTCAGAAAAACGAAGAACAGGTCAAGGCACTGATGCAGCAAACGCTGGACAGCTATGGCGCGGGCATTGGCATCACGCAGGTGAAAATGCAAAAAGTTGACCCGCCTGCGGCCGTTATTGACGCTTTCCGCGATGTGCAAGCCGCGCGCGCCGACCAGGAACGCGCGCGTAACGAAGCCAACAGTTACGCCAATCGCGTGGTGCCTGAAGCGCAAGGTGAGGCCGTGCGTATCCGTCGTGAGGCGGAAGCCTATCGTGCCCAGACCGTTGCCGAAGCCGATGGTGAAGCCACCCGCTTTGCCTCGATTTATGACGAGTATCGCAATGCGCGCGGTGTTACGCGCCAGCGCATGTTTCTTGAGACGCTTGAGCGCGTTCTCGGCAATACCAATAAAGTTATCATTGATCAGGAAGGTGGCGGGTCGGGTGTCGTGCCCTATTTGCCGCTCGATCAGCTGAACCGTAAGAAGGAGGCCAACTAATGGGTCGTCTAACCGGAATTATTGGAGTGGTTCTTGTCATAGCGCTGGGCATATTGGCGTCGGCTTCCATCTTCACCGTTCATCAGACACAGCAGGCACTGGTTCTGCAATTTGGTGACCCGCGCCGTGTCATTACCGAGCCGGGGCTGAACTTCAAAGTGCCGTTCGTGCAGAATGTAATCTCGATCGACAAGCGTATTCTCGATCTCGACAGCCCGGCCGAGGAATTGATTGCCTCCGACCAAAAGCGTCTGGTTGTTGATGCATTTACGCGCTATCGCATTATCGATCCGCTGCAATTCTACAAAGCCCTGCGTGACGAGCGCCGCGCACGCTCAAGACTGGCCGCGATTGTGTCGTCTTCGATGCGTTCTGTGTTGGGTGAAGAGGAGTTTCAGGCGGTCGTGCGCGACAAGCGCGATGATTTGATGACCCGCATTCGCGATTTGGTGAATGAGCAGGCGCGCGATTTCGGTATTGAAATCGTCGATGTTCGCATTCGCCGCGCTGATCTGCCGGAGGCCAACTCGCAGGCCATTTACCGCCGCATGCAAACCGAGCGTGAGCAGGAAGCCGCCGAGTTTCGTGCGCGCGGGCAGGAAGTTTCGCGTGCCATTCGCGCCCAGGCCGACAAGCAGGTGACCGTTTTGCTGGCCGAAGCGACCCGCGACAGTGAAATTATCCGCGGTCAGGGTGATGGGTGCCGCAACCGTGTATTTGCAAAAGTCTTCGGGCAAGACCCCGACTTTTTCGCCTTTTACCGGTCTATGCAAGCCTATGAGCGCGCGCTCGAAGACGAAGGCACAACGATGGTGCTGTCGCCCGACAGTGCGTTCTTCCAGTTTTTGCGCGACCCGAACAGTGTGCTGGCAAACAGCCGTCAGGGTTCGGTCAAACGCGGTGAGCGGGTCAATATCAACAGGCTGACCGCCGATGGCAAAAGCCTGAGCGGTGCGCTGTGCCCCGAAATCGAAGAGCAGGCTTTGGCTGATGCCGCCGCATCTGCTGAAGAGCAGGCGGCCGAGTAGGGCCGGGCATTTAACCGGGGATTGACGTCACACTTGCTGATTGACACAGTTCTGCTGGCACTTGGGCTGGTATTGGCTTTTGAGGGCGCCGTCTATGCCCTTTTTCCGACATTTTTGCGACGTATTGTGCGTCAGCTCGACATGGTCAATGATGCACAGCTTCGCCTCGGTGGTCTTGTCGCTTTGGTTGCCGGCGTGGTGCTGGTCTGGCTGGTAAATTGAAAACAGGTTTGCAATGACAATTATCTCATCTTTTTTCCGACATTCCCGATCCGTAATACTGGCGGCAGTCCTTTTGGGGCTTGCGACCCCGGCACTGGCGCGCGGCGTTCCGGACGGATTTGCCGATCTCGCAGAACGCCTGATGCCCGCCGTGGTCAATATTTCGACCAGCCAAACCGTCGACACCAGCGCAACCCCGCCGGGTCAGCCGCCCTTTAATGATTTCTTCGAAGAGTTTTTCCGCCAACGCCAAGACCCGCAAGCTCCCAGCCGCCGCAAGGTGTCGTCGCTGGGTTCGGGCTTTGTGATTGACCCTGAAGGCATCATCATCACCAATAATCACGTCATCGAGGAAGCCGACGAGATTGTCGTCAATTTCTCCGACGGTTCGAAATATGACGCGACTGTTATCGGGCGTGACCCGAAGACCGATATTGCGGTATTGAAAATAAACGCCGATAAAGCCCTGCCATTTGTGCCGATGGGAAATTCCTCCGCCGCCCGCGTGGGCGACTGGGTGATTGCCATTGGCAATCCGTTCGGTCTGGGCGGGTCATTGTCGGCCGGGGTCATCTCGGCGATTAACCGCGACATTAATGCCGGCCCGTATGACAGTTTCATCCAGACCGACGCCGCGATTAATCGCGGCAATTCGGGTGGCCCGCTGTTCAATCTCGACGGCGAGGTTATCGGCGTCAATTCGGCCATTATTTCCCCGTCGGGTGGCTCGGTCGGTATCGGCTTTTCGATACCAGCGGATCTTGCAAGTTCGGTGGTTGAACAGCTTCGCAAATTCGGTGAAACGCGGCGCGGCTGGCTGGGTGTGCGCATTCAGGCGGTTACGGATGATCTTGCCGAAAGTCTGGGTCTTGATAAGCCGCGTGGCGCGCTGGTGTCGGAAGTTTCCGAAGATGGTCCGGCGAAAAAGGGCGGTATTCGTGTCGGTGATGTGATTGTCCGCTTCAACGGTACGGACGTGCCGCAAATGCGCGACTTGCCGCGTATTGTTGCCGATACGGAGATTAACAAAAAGGTCAAGGTCGAGGTTATCCGGCGCGGTAAAAGCAAAACGCTGACCATTGTTACCGGTCGCCTTGAAGAGCCGCTGGTGCAAAAAACAGATGCCGAGCCGAAAGAGCAGGAAAATGACAGCGATAATCTGAGCGTTCAGGGGCTCACGCTTGCCGATATTGATGATGCGCTACGCGAGCGGTTTCAAATTGACCCCAAGGTTAAAGGCGCGGTGTTGCTCAAAGTAGCCTCTGACAGCCATGCGGCTGAAAAGGGCCTGCGGCCCGGCGACGTCATCTCCGAGGTGGAACAGCGCGAGACCAAAGGTGCAGCGGAAGTTGTCACAGCGATCAATGACGCGGCAGGC
>CAJWBV010000036.1 GCA_913020275.1 uncultured Rhodobiaceae bacterium | reverse complement strand
CACCCCGTTGAAAATCGGCTCGGTGACAGTTAAAAACCGCGCGATTATGGGCTCGATGCATACCGGCCTTGAAGAAAGCCCTGACGGATTTGAGCGCATGGCCGCCTATTTCGCCGAACGCGCCGCAGGCGGCGTCGGCATGATTATTACCGGCGGCATTGCCCCGAATGAAGAAGGCGGCATGGTGTTTCGTGATGAAAATGGCGATGCGGTTTTTGCTGCCTCAAAACTCTCTACCGATGCCGAAGCCGACGGACACAAGCTCATAACAGACGCGGTGCATACCGCCGACCCGGATGTGAAAATCTGCATGCAGATATTGCATATGGGGCCGCTTGCCATGAATGATCAGCTTGTGGCGCCGTCTGCGGTCAAGTCGCGTATCAGCAAATTTACGCCAAATGAGCTGGACGCCGAAGGCATTGAAAAGCAGATCGAAGACCACGTGAATTGCGCGCGCCTCGCGCAAAAAGCCGGTTATGACGGCGTCGAGATTATTGGCTCCGCCGGCTATCTTATTTCCACGTTTCTTGTCGAAAAGACAAATATGCGGACGGACGAGTATGGCGGGTCGTACGAAAATCGCATGCGGTTTGCGCTTGAAGTCGTGCGCCGGTGCCGCGCCGCAGTGGGCGAAGATTTCATCATTATTTTCCGTATTGCCGGCATGGATATGCTGGAAGGCGGCATGAGCTGGGACGAGGTGGCCCTGCTCGCCCGCGAATTGGAAAAAGCCGGCGCATCCGTCATTTCCACCCATTTCACATGGCACGAGTCCGCCGTGCCGACCATTGCCACCATGGTACCGCGGGCCGCCTTCACATCCGTCACCGCACGCGTGCGCAAGGAAGTCTCGATACCGGTCATCACATCGAACCGTATCAACATGCCGCAAGTCGCCGAAGATGTTCTCGCGCAAGGCGACGCAGACCTTGTTTCAATGGCGCGGCCCATGTTGGCCGACAGTGACTTTATGAACAAGGCCGCCGAAGACAGGGCCGATGAGATTAACACCTGTATTGCATGCAATCAGGCGTGTCTTGACCACACCTTTTCGGGCAAGACCACCTCATGCCTTGTCAATCCGCGCGCCTGCCATGAAACGCTTTTGAAATATGAGCCGACAGAAAACCCCAAGAAAATTGCCGTTGTCGGCGCAGGCCCCGCGGGTCTGGCTTATGCAACTGTTGCCGCCGAGCGCGGCCATCATGTGAGTCTATATGATGCGGCGTCCGAAATCGGCGGCCAGTTCAATCTCGCAAAACTGGTGCCCGGCAAGGAAGAGTTTTACGAAACGCTGCGTTATTATAATCGCATGATTGAAAAACTGCGCATTGACCTGCATTTGAACACGCGCGTTGATGCCGACATGCTGGCCGATGGCGGCTTTGACAACATTATCATCGCCACCGGCATTTCTCCGCGTGTACCGGAACTGGAAGGCATCAACCATCCATCGGTCGTCGGTTATGTCGACGCGCTACGCGGCACCAAGCCTGTTGGTAGCAGGGTCGCCATCATGGGCGCAGGCGGCATTGGCTTTGATGTTGCCGATTTCATTTCCCATGACGGCCCCTCGGGAGCACAAAATATTGATGTTTTCGCTCGCGAATGGGGAATTGATTTTAAAAACCACCCACGTGGCGGGGTTACCGGCATTGAGCCGGAAGTTGCCAGCGCACCGCGCGAAATTTTCCTCATGCAACGCAAGGAAACAGCTGTCGGCAAGGGTTTGGGCAAAACCACAGGCTGGACCCACCGTCTGACATTGTCGCGGCGCGGGGTCAAAATGATGAACGGCATTGAATATCTTAAAATCGACGACCGCGGCTTACATTTTCTGCGCGACAATAAGCCTGACCATCTTGAGGTGGACACGATCATCATCTGTGCCGGCCAGGAGCCTTTGCGCGACGTTTTCGATGCCGCGCAAGCGCGCGGGCTGCCCGTTGAACTGGTTGGTGGCGCATTTGAAGCCGCCGAACTGGACGCCAAGGCAGCGATTTATCAGGCCAGCCATATGGCGGCGGCCGTTTAAGCCGAAAGCCGTTTATCAGGTTCCCAGCCAGGCATCGGTGGTTTCAATATTAAGCTGTCCGGCAAGCCCGGCATCACGGTGTGGCGCAATTTCGGCATAAGCCGGCGACATCATCATGTCGAGCATGGCCTTGCGGTTCGGATATTGGGCAATTGCCACCTGATCCCAAAGCTCTTCAACCTCGCCCAGCGCCAAGCGATCGACAGTGCCCGAAAACACTATCCCGCCGCCCAGTTCGACAAGCAATTTGGAGACACCCTGCCCATAAATTGCATAAGCCTCGGCACCGGTTAAGTCGGTTTCACGACCGTCGGTATATTCCGCTTTTTCCTTGAATTTGAGCAAATTGACCATGCTTATCGGTTCGCCATGATCGCCTTCGGTAAAGCCCTTAATCTGCTCTTCATTTGGATAGACCGCGTTTTCGAATTTCATGCCAGTCTCCATGGTATGTGCAATTGAATTCATGTTACTAGCACCAATTATGCGGTTTCGAAACTTGAAATTCTGCACCCGCTACTTCAACGGCTGGTTATGAACGCGAATCCAATTCCCCAGCCATTTTCCGGCTTCCATAGTAAAATGTTGCAAAGAATCCTATATAAGGTGGATGGTTATGTCGCGTATGATATTTTGACGGAATCACTGCGTTATATGCGTAGAAGTAGAATCTGACTGCTAACGAGAGTCCGAATGACATTTGAACCCAACCAGTACGAAAAAAAACCTGTTCCTAAAAGGTTGGGCATCGTGCCTGTGCGCGTTCGGGTAAGTCGTTCTATCCTCACCTCTTTGGGCGTTTTGCTGGCGATCGGCCTCTGGGTCGGCTCCGGCGTTTTTAGCGGTGATGCAAACACGGTCGAACCGGCCCAAGCTATTAAAACACGCAGCGCAGACGAAACCCCATTCCGTGTGATCGCGCGCGAGATTTCCGCCCGCGACACCACCTCCATTGTGCGGTTGCAAGGCCGTACCGAAGCTGACCGGATTGTGACGCTTGCCTCGGAAACATCCGGCACCATTGTCAATTTGCCGACCCCTAAAGGACGCCGCGTTCAAAAAGGACAGTTGATTTGTGAAATTGATGCGGGCGCTCGTGCGGCAATGTTGGCCGAAGCAAAAGCCAAGCGCGACGCAGCCCGCATTAATTATGAAGCCTCGCAGAGGCTTTTTGAAAAAGGCCATATTTCCAAAAGCCAACGTGCCACAAGCAAAGCCAATTTTGACGCCACCGCTGCTGCCGTCAAAATGCATCAGGTCGAATTGTCGCGCACGCGCATAAAAGCGCCCTTTGACGGTATTCTCGATGAATTGCCACTGAAAACCGGCGCATTTATAGCACCCGGCCAGCCTTGTGGCACTTTGATCGACAAAGACCCGCTGCTTGTTGTTGCACATGTTGCCGAAAGCCAGATTACCAAGGTTAGAACCGGCGCTCCAGCAAGCGCTGTCTTGGCTACCGGGGAAGAGGTGACAGGGTTTGTACGTTATGTCGCCGAAAGCCCAAGCCTTGCAACGCGCACATTTCAGATTGAAGTCGAAGTAGCAAACAAGGATTTTCTGCTTCGCGATGGGGTAAGTGCTGATCTTGAGGTTGAGTCTGAGCGCGTTCGCGCGTCGCAAGTTCCGCGCAGCGCCCTTACACTTGATGATACAGGCCGCCTTGGTGTTCGGGTTATGGAAGGCGACGTGGTCGCTTTTCGCGAAGTGGCTATTTTGTCGGATCAGACCGAGTATTCGACCGTCACCGGATTGGGCGAAACCGAAGTGGTTATCATTCATGGTGGCGATTTTACACGCGCCGGACAACGGGTAAATGCAGAGATTCAGACGGAAGCATCGGTTAAAGCCGCTGAGGCCATGTAGCCTATGTTTGGATTTATAACTCAGGCGATGCGGCGCAGCCGAGCGGTTATCGCGATTTTGTTCGGCCTGTTGTTCGGTGGCATAACAGCCTATCAAACCCTTCCAATAGAGGCCGAGCCGGATATTCCGATTCCATTTATCTATGTGGGCGTGGCACTGCCAGGCATTTCATCGGAGGATGCCGAACGCCTACTGGTCAAACCGATGGAACTGGAGCTTCGCAATCTGACAGGGCTAAAGGAAATGCGAGCGGTTGCATCGCAAAACTACGGCTCCGTTATTCTAGAATTTGATGTCAGCTTTGACAAAGATCAAGCTTTGCTTGATGTGCGTGAAAAAATGGATCGCGTTAAATCTGAATTGCCTGATGATGCAGAGGAGCCAGATGTTCGCGAATTCAACGCCAATTTGTTTCCGGTCATGATGGTCAGTCTGTCAACGGAAGGCTCTGAGCGCGCGCTTTTCGAACACGCGCAAATATTGAAAGACCAGCTTACCGCTCTGCCCAATGTGCTGGAAGCCAATATGCTGGGCAATCGTGAAGAAGTGCTTGAGGTCATTATCGATCCTCGCACACTGTTGCATTACAAGATTTCTGCCGAAGAGATTTTTGCTACACTGTCGCGCAACAACCAACTTGTACCAGCCGGCAGCATTGATAGTGGCGTCGGCCGGTTTTCTGTCAGCGTTACTGGTCTGATTGAAAACGCCGAAGACATTTACAACCTGCCGATCCGCCAGGAGGCCGATGCTGTGGTGCGGCTTTCCGATGTTGCTGAAATTCGCCGCGGGTTTAAAGACCCTAACACCTATGCACGCTTTAATGGAGTCCCCGCCATTTCAATTGAGGTGATAAAGCGCATTGGAGCGAATGTGGTAGACACCACAAGCGATATTCGATCAGCCACCGAAGATGTGACTGCCAACTGGCCAGACACCATAAAGATTAATTATTCCTTCGACCGTTCCAGCTACATTTTTGAAATGGTTGGCACGTTGCAGACCTCAATTACTAATGCGATTCTGCTCGTGATGATTCTTGTGATTTCTGCGCTGGGCCTCCGGTCAGCCATGATGGTCGGATTGGCCATTCCGACATCATTCCTGCTCGGATTTCTCATTATTGATTTGATGGGAATGACGGTTAACCAGATGATCATGTTCGGGCTGGTGCTGTCTGTAGGTATTTTGGTCGATGGGGCCATCGTTGTAGTTGAATATGCCGACCGAAAAATGGCCGAGGGGCTCAATCGCAAGGAAGCCTATGCCATGGCCGCAGACCGCATGTTGTTCCCGATTATTGCCTCAACCTCCACTACGCTGGCTGCTTTCGCCCCGATGCTTTTGTGGCCCGGTGTTACGGGACGCTTCATGTCCTATCTGCCGCTGACTGTGATAATCGTTTTATCGGCTTCCCTTCTTACTGCCATGGTGTTTTTGCCAGTTGTCGGCGGCTTAATCGGGCGCTCTGAGCAGCGCGGTGACAAGTTGCTTACCAGCCTAGGCGCAGAAAATGAACTTGATATTGTTTCGGCACCGGGCATGACCGGCAAATATTTGCGATTGCTTGATAGATGTATCCGACACCCGATCATCTCTGTCTCATCAGCAATCGCAGTTCTCGTTATCGTTATATTGGTCTACGGCAGGTTTGGTAATGGCATCGAGTATTTCACTGATGTTGAGCCAGATCAGGCAAATATATTTATTAAGGCGCGTGGCAATCTGTCGGTCGATGAAATTGATGCTGCCACCCGAAAAGTTGAGGATATTCTTCTTTCGACACCGGGTATTTCTGCGTTCTTTTCAGAGGCAGGGCCCGGCGTCAAGGCAGGAGGGGGTAACCCGCGCTTTGATAACGATGCACCTCGCGACATGGTTGGGCGATTATTAATCGAGTTCACCCATTATTCTTCACGAAAACCTTCCTCACAAATACTTCAGGATATCCGCGACAAAAGTGCCGGCATTCCGGGCATTCAAGTTCTGGTCGTTGCCCGCGAACAAGGCGTGCCGACAGGCCAGGCCTTGCAGATTGAGTTGAGCGGCACGAACAAACAAAACCTTTATGCTGCCGCCAGAAAAATACGTAATTTTTTAGAAGATCGCTCGGATTTGTTTACGTCTATCGAAGACAGTCGCCCGCTGCCGGGCATCGAATGGGACATCACCGTCGACCGTGAAGCTGCCGCCCGCTTCAATGCCGATATTTCGATATTGGGCTCAATGGTTCAAATGGTGACCGACGGCATTTTAATCGGACACTACCGACCGGATGACTCCGAAGACGAAATTGAAATTCGTGCGCGATATCCCGATGCTGATCGCTCGTTCGATCAGCTCGACCAGCTCAGGGTAAACACGCTGGCAGGTAGCGTGCCTATTACCAATTTTGTCACTCGCACTGCCGATGAAGAAACCGACACTGTCAACCGCATCGATGGTTTGCGCGTTGTCGATGTCAAAGCCGAAACGGCGATTGATCCAACAACCGGCCTACCATATCTAGCTGTTGAAGGGGAACAGGCATTTTTGTCTTGGATATCAACGCAGACCCTGCCAGATGGCGTACGTTATCGGCTGCGTGGTGCCAATGAGGAAAGCGAAGAGGCAGCCAACTTTCTGGGTTTTGCCATGCTCGCCTCCTTGATATTGATGTTCATAATTCTCCTAGTTCAGTTTAATAGTATTTATTATACATTTCTGACCTTATCCACGGTGGTCCTGTCGACAGTTGGCGTGTTGCTCGGCATGGTAATTACTGGCCAAACTTTCAGCGTGATTATGAGCGGCACTGGTGTCGTAGCGCTGGCCGGAATTGTGGTCAACAATTCAATTGTCTTGATCGACACCTATCAGCGGCTTCTCGAAACTGGCATGGATCGCGTTACAGCAATTTTAAAAACCGCTGGACAACGCCTGCGCCCGATTTTGCTTACCACCGTTACTACCATGATTGGGCTGTTTCCCATGGCGATACAGGCTTCTGTCGATGTGATGAACCGCACCATTGAATTTGGTGCACCGACCTCGGCTTGGTGGGTGCAAATGGCGACGGCGATCATTTTCGGGCTGGGCTTTTCAACGCTTTTGACCCTCATTCTTGTTCCGGTAATGCTGGCTTTGCCGGAACAATTGCGCAATACCGTATGGCGCCAGCAAATTGCCGATTTGAGCGGGCAAATGGGGCGGCGCAGTTGAAGCCCATTTCTTAATCTGTAAGCGTGTCGCGCACCGGCTCATTGCTGTCGAGGTCTGCCAGTACGGTTTCTCCGGCAATCGCGGTTTGCCCGATGCTGACCTGCGTTACGGCCCCGACCGGCAAATAGACATCGCAACGGCTGCCGAAGCGGATGAGGCCGAAGCGTTCACCGGCGGTTACTTCCTGATCCTCATGCACAAAGCACAAAACCCGACGGGCCACCAGACCGGCAATCTGCACGACCACCAGCGTTTGGCCGTCTTCGGTCTCGACCAGCAGAGATTGGCGCTCATTGGCTTCGCTGGCCTTGTCCAAATCGGCGCTCAGAAACTGGCCGGTGCGGTATAGTGATTTGCGGACCGTGCCGCTCACCGGCATACGGTTCACATGCACATTGAATACATTCATGAAAACCGAGACGCGTGGGCGCATTTCCAGTCCCAGTCCCAATTCCGGCGGCGGCACGGCCTCGGTAATCATGTTGACGACGCCGTCGGCGGGGCTGATGACAAGGCCATTGCGCTGTGGGG
>CAJWBV010000035.1 GCA_913020275.1 uncultured Rhodobiaceae bacterium | reverse complement strand
ACAGATTTGATTGACGGCATAAGGAGCAACAACAGCATCTGGATTAGCCGCTTTATATTCTTCCAGCTCGGTGTTGATGCGCGTTAGCCATTCGTCGAGAACTTCTGCCGGTCGCGCATTTAGCGCCGGAAAAGAACCGATAATGCCTGCTTTGCACTGGGCTATCACCAATTCAGGGCCCGATACGAGGAACAGCGGTGACCCGACGACTGGCACGCGCAAATTGTTCTGTAAAAACTCAGGTAAAGCCATTTGAAACCTCCATATAATGCTAATCGGATATAGGGTTGCAACACTCCGAAAGCAAGCGGAAAGGCGCAGTTTACGTGTGTCTGGCAGATGATTTATTGCAAAGCAGCATATACAAGCTGTTGCAGTTGCGGACGCAAAGGATAAGTGCCCGAAGGCATGATTTGCGTCATCAAAATGACAACCATTTCCTCTTCCGGATCGACCCAGAAAAACGTGCTTGCCAGCCCGCCCCATGAATACACACCGCGCGAGGTAATGGTCGGGGCATATTGCGGGTCCACCACAACTGAAAAACCGAGGCCGAGACCGTTGCCGCCATAGCTGACTTCCGAAAAGCTGCCGGATGCGCGATCCATCAGCGTTTCGCCATTGGGCAGATGATTGCTTGTCATATAGGCGACGGTTTTGCGTCCCAATATGCGCGCCCCGTTCAAAACTCCGTGGCGTCGCATCATTTCGCAAAACTTCAGATAGTCGCCCATGGTCGACAAAAGCCCGCCGCCGCCGGATAGAAACTTGCGACCGGGGGCGTAAATTGTTTTTTCTGGTGCATCGGCAAGGCTTGTTATACCGCTTACCGGATCGCGCGAATAATTATGGGCAAGGCGCGCGCGCTTGTTGTCGTCGATGGTAAAGCTTGTGTCGTTCATGCCCAGCGGCATGAAAATATTTTTGGTTAGAAAAACATCAAGCGTCTGCCCGGACACCACCTCAATGATGCGCCCCAGCACATCGGTCGATACCGAATAATTCCACTTCTGTCCGGGCGAGAATTGCAGCGGCAATTCCACAAGCTGGTCGATAAATTCTTCCAGTGTGAATTTTTCAGACCGCGCACCGTTGATCCGCCTGTTGCGATAAAGTGCGTCCACGGGATGGGCAAGCATGAAATCATAGGTCAGACCGGATTGATGGGTCATGAGATCATGCACGGTAATCATGCGTTCGGGCTCGCGTGTGGTGTACTCGCGCGGGGTGCCCTTTTCGAACACGCGTATATCCGCAAATTGTGGCAGATATTTTGTCACCGGATCTTGCAACATGATTTTGCCGCGCTCGGCCAGCATCATAATGGCTACGCTGGTGATCGGTTTGGTCATTGAATAGATTCGGAAAATCGTGTCCATGCCCAGATCATGCCCGCCGTCAAAAGCACTGCGCCCGCGTTGTGCTTGCGTGGCAATTTTGCCGTCGCGCGCGACCAACATACTGAACCCGGACATTTTTTCCCGTGCAATATAGCTTTCAAAGAAATCCGGAATAGCGGCGAGGCGGGCCGGATCAAAACCGAGCGCGTCTGCGTCTTCAATCTTGAAATCTATTGTCATTTTTATTTCTCCTTCAAGACAGTGTGAACGAAAATCACGAAGGCGTAAACAAATGCGACTTCGTGTAGCTGGTTGAACCTGCCGGCCTTGCCGCCGTGTCCGGCAGTCATTTCAGTACGCAATAGGCTAAGGCCTTCATCGGTGCGCCGCGCCCGCAGGCGCGCAATCCATTTTGCAGGTTCCCAATAAGTGACGCGCGGGTCTGTCAGCCCGCCGGTCGCCAAAATATGCGGATAGTCAATCTCACGAATGTTCTCATAAGGTGCATAGGCTTTGATGGTGGCATAGTCGGTTGCGCTCTCAATCGGATTTCCCCATTCGGGCCATTCCGGAGGTGTCAGCGGCAACGTGTCGTCCAGCATGGTGGTCAGTACATCAACAAACGGCACTTCGGCGACAGCGGCACGAAACAGTTCAGGCGCCAAATTTACCGTGGCACCGACCAGTAACCCGCCGGCACTGCCGCCGTGAATGGTAATATTGCCGGGTGTCGTCCAGCCGCGCGCGATGAGGGCGCGGGCGGCGGCGGCAAAATCTTCAAAGCTGTTTGTTTTCTTGGCTCCGCGACCTTGCATGAACCAATTATGCCCTAGCGCCTTGCCGCCGCGTATGTGTGCGATGGCATAGATGAATCCGCGCGTAACGAGGCTCAGACGGGTTACCGAAAAACCGGCCGGAATGGTGATGCCATAAGCGCCATACCCATAAAGCAAAACCGGGGCCGAGCCGTCCAGCGGCGTGTCGCGGTGATAAACAATCGAGACAGGCACTTCTGCACCGTCATGGCTGGTTGCTGTGATGCGGCGGGTCACATATTCGGCGGGGTCGTGGCCGCTGGGCACATTTTGGCTTTTGCGCAGATTACGCATGCCTGTGCCCATGTCGTAATCAGTGGTTTGCATCGGCGTGGTCATGGAGGCGTAAGTAAAGCGTAAGCGGGCGGTGTCGTATTCACCCATTGCGCCCAGAGCCAGGTCATAGGCCTCCTCGTCAAATTCAATGGCCGCAGTTTCGCCGGTAGCTTGTGTCTCGACGAGTATGCGGGGCAGGGCATTTTCGCGCAGCAAATATACCATGTGTCCTGAAAAAGGCACCGCATCCAGCACCAGACAGCCGGGTACGTGCGGGCGAATGACCTGCCATGATGAACGATCCGCATGTTTGGTCGGCACCGGTGCTTGGGCGACCAGAAAATCTTCTGCTTGCCCATCGGGCGCCCAATTGGTGACCAGCACCAGGCGGTCACGGGCGGCATCGTCATCAAGTTCATACTCTATGCCGGTTGCGCGCGGTGCCACGCATATGGGCGCGGTTTCGGGCGCATGGGTGGGTATCAGCCAGCATTCGGAGGTCTCATGGTCATGAGCCGATATGACGATAAAGCGGCCGCTTCGCGTATCATCAAGTGAAACAAAAAATCCGGAATCGGATTCTGTATAAACGCACACATCTTCACTTTGTTGTGTACCCAGCCGGTGGCGCATGACCTTATCCGGACGATGATTTTCATCGACAGCCACATAAAACAGAAATTTGTTGTCGGCTGACCAGCGGCCCGTGCCGGTTGTGTCCAGAAGTTGTGTGTCACCATCTTTACCATCGGCAAGTAAGCGCACGCGGATTGTGAAATATTCCGAACCCTTGTCGTCATAACTCCATGCCAGCATCGATCCGTCAGGTGATGGTGTATAGGCGGCCAGTTTGAAATAATCACGGCCTGCGGCTTCGATATTTCCATCAAGCGCGACCTGCATGTCTTCGACATGCGTGTCGGGTTGACCCCAGCAAACCAACACATGCTCGCCGTCTTTGCGATAGCGCGTGGCCCAGCCCTGATTTCCGATGGTGACGGGCACCGAGGCATCATCTTCTTCAATACGCCCGCGCATTTCTTCAAAAAGCGCGTCTTGAAGCTCCTGCGTCGGCTGCATAATCGTGTCGGTATAGACGTTTTCGGCTTCCAGATGCGCGCGAATGTCACCCGCGAGTGCATCGGGATTCTTCATTACGGCCTGCCAATTGTCATCACGCAGCCAGGCATATTCGTCCTCGCGCGTATCGCCATGATACGACACGGCCCGGGGCACAATGGCGGCCTGCGGTGCAGGCGGTTTACCGGAGGATGTCACGACTAGTTTTCGGCTTGCGTGTCGGCTGGTGCGGGGGTGGTAGGCTCAAGCCGCATGGCCGTGCCGTTCATGCAATAGCGTTGGCCGGTCGGGGGCGGGCCGTCCGGAAACACATGGCCCAAATGCGCGCCGCAATTGCTACATACGACCTCCGTGCGTTTCATGAACAGCGAATTGTCAGCGCGTTCAGCAACCGCTTCCGGCGTGATTGGCTGAAAAAAGCTCGGCCACCCTGTGCCGCTGTCATATTTCGTGTCCGAAACAAACAGCGGCTCGTCGCAACAAATACAGTGATAGGTGCCCGGCGTTTTGGCGTCCCAATTGGGTCCGGAAAACGCGCGTTCCGTTCCTGCCTCGCGGGTTACGTGATATTGCTCAGGCGTCAGCTGGTTGCGCCATTCGGCATCATCCTTGGTCACCGGCCAAACAGTATCGTCTTTCTTTTTTCCCATAAACGCGCCTCGCGTCTATTCAAAAAGCAGGGTCAGCGATTCTGCCACCAATGCCGGCATTTCCTGACCTTCAACTTCAATTTTCACTTCGCTGGTGAAAAGCGTGCCACCGGCTTTGGGTTCGGCGGATTTCAGCGTGTTGCGGAGGCGGATGCGCGAGTCGACCGGCACCATATTGGTAAAGCGCACTTTGTTTGAGCCATAATTGATGCCACGGGTTACGCTTTTAACGGCAGAGATTTGTAAATCTTGGGACGCCAGCAGCGATAGGGTTAAAAAACCATGGGCAATGGTGGGCATGCCCAGCTCGCGCTGTGTGCGCTCGCCGTCAAGATGAATCCACTGGTGGTCGCCGGTTGCTTCGGCAAATTTATTGATCCGATCCTGATCAATTACCATCCACTCGCTAACACCAATTTCATTTCCAACTTCTGCGGCATAAGCTTCCAGATTATCAAAAACTTTCATGTCGAAACTCCTCGTTTGATTTAGCCAAATGTGACCGCATGGTTGCTTGGCGTCAAGCCATCTTGTCCATATATTCACGCACTTTGGCGGCCAATGTTTCAAGTTGCGTGTCTGGCATGTCATGCGCGGCCAAATGCTCGCAAAGATTGAATACATAATCGGCATTCTTGCCCATGGGGCCCTGTGCGCGGGCAATGCCAGCAATCAGCGTGGCGTCATCGGGTTGGCCGACATAGCGCGGGCTGTCCTGATTGACTATGAAAGCAAGCGCGCGTTGTGCGCCTTGCGGGGTTTCAACTTGCGTCCAAATGCTGCGATAGCCGGTGCCGAGCATTTCGCGGCGCCATAAAATACATGTCTCGCTGTCTATTTTTTCGGACTGAATGCGATGAATAACGCCGCGACAAGTGCCGCCTTCCTCGAGCGCCAGCATATAGCCGGGCATTTGCGGCGTGCCGCGCCCGATGACCAGGCTCAGGCAAAATGACCGATGGTATCCCTCCAGGGTCGCGGCACGCGTTTCTTCAATCAAGACAGCGGGATTCCAGATCAGTGAGCCATAGCCGAAGAACCATAAATCTTCACCCTCCGGATGGTCTTCCAAAAGTGCCGCCCTGTCAGCCTCGCGTGCTTTGTCGCTGCGAAATTCAAAATCACTGTCTTCGGCCTGCGAAACCTCGCGCATGAAGTCGACAAATTCTTCCCCGAACATATCCCGCGTCAGGTTCCCATCTGAGGATAGGGAAATGCCGCGGGCACGTGCCAGTGCTTCGGTCGTCTTTGAATCAGACGATTTTTGAGTCACTCTTCCCCCAATATCTGTCGCGCACGAGACGCTTGTACAACTTACCTGTCGGATGGCGCGGCAGTTCCTTGTCGAAATCTACGGAGCGCGGACACTTAATGGCCGATAGCTGGCTGCGGCAAAATTCGATAAGTTCGGCCTCAAGCTCCGGGCCAGCCTCTGACCAATTCAGCGGTTGCACAACGGCTTTGACCTCTTCGCCAAATTCTTCATTGGGCACACCGATCACGGCGACATCGGCCACTTTCGGGTGCGTGACCAGCGCGTTTTCGGCCTCTTGGGGATAAATGTTCACGCCACCGGAAATGATCATGAAGGCCTTGCGGTCGGTCAGGTATAAAAACCCTTCATCATCAACCCGGCCGACATCGCCCAGCGTTGACCAATGCGCGTGAACCGGATGCCGGCTCTCGGATGTTTTTTGGGGATCATTGTAATATTCAAAGCTCGGTGCGTCGGCGTCGGCAGCCTCGAAGAAAATCGTGCCGGCTTCGCCGACAGGCAATTCATTGCCTTCATCGTCGCAAATGCGAATTGTGCCCAGCAACGCCCGCCCGACAGAACCTTCATGGGCCAGCCATTCTTCAGAATTAATCGCTGTGAAACCATTGCCTTCGCTGCCAGCGTAATATTCGTAAATCACCGGCCCCCACCATTCGATCATCTGGTGTTTAATCGGTATCGGGCACGGTGCTGCGGCGTGAATGGCCGTGGTCAGGGAAGACAAATCATATTTTGTGCGCACGTCTTCGGGGAGTTTCAGCATGCGCACGAACATGGTCGGTACCCATTGGCTGTGCGAGATTTTGTGTTTCTCGATCAAGGCCAGGGCGGTTTCCGGATCGAAGTTTTCCATGATAATGCATGTGCCGCCCAATTGTTGCACAGCCATATTGTAGCGCAAGGGTGCCGCATGATAGAGCGGTGCCGGCGACAGATAGCTGGTTTTGTCGTCAAACTGATAAACAAGGCTGACCAGACTGAGCAAAGGCTCGGTAGTATCAATGGCGTCTCCCGGCAATGGGCGTCGAATGCCTTTCGGTCGCCCGGTTGTGCCGGATGAATAGAGCATGTCGAGGCCACGCGATTCATCTGCAATTGGCGTAGTCGGCTGACCATCGCGCAAAGGCAGATAATCTTCATAGCCGTCAATGGCACCGTCAATCATGATCATGGCATCAAGGGCGGGCAGTATCGATACAAGTTCTGCCGCAACATCTTTAACGAGATCGGAGGTGAAAAACGCCCGCGCTTTGCAGTCGCGCACAATATAGTCAACTTCCGGTGCCGTGAGCCGGTATGAAATACACGTGAAGTAGAGACCCGCGCGCTGTGCGGCCCAGCAAATTTCGAAATATTGCGCGTTGTTTTCCATGTAAATGGCGATGCCGTCACCTTGTTTAAGCCCGCGCGCGCGTAGCAAATTGGCAATCTGATTGGAGCGTTCGTTCAGTTGTTTATAGGTTATTACTTCTTCCGACCCGGCCATGATATAGGCGGGTTTTTCCGGATTATTTTCAGCATGGATGTAAGGATGCATAAGAAACGATCTCCCCAACAATGAAATTCTCAGCTTGAAGAAACTATAGAGATATGGAAATTTTGAGCAAGTCCAAGCAGATGGAGGGACACGTCAATGACCGACTATCAAACAATCCAAACACAAAAAGAAGAGGATGGCCTGCTGACCATTACCCTGTCACGACCTGATGTGATGAACGCGTTCAATGCGCGCATGATGCATGAAATGGTCGATGCCCTTGATCATGCCGACGCCGATGACACGGTGCGCGCCATTATCGTAACCGGTTCGGGCGAGCGGGCATTTTGTGCTGGCGCCGATCTTTCCGAAGGCGACAAAACTTTCGATTATGCCAAACGTCAGGGCGAGGCGTCCAAGCGTTCGGCGGTGAATGAAGATGGCTCAATTGATTGGAATAGTGAGGTTTTGCGCGACTCGGGCGGTTTGCTGACATTGCGTATTTTTAATTCTATCAAGCCGGTTATCGGGGCTATTAACGGCGCCGCTGTTGGCGTTGGAGCGACCATGCTGCTGCCGATGGATGTGCGTATTGCCTCGGAAAATGCACGCTTTGGCTTTGTCTTTACGCGCCGGGGTATCGTACCCGAAGCGTGTTCGAGCTGGTTTCTGCCGCGCATTGTGGGCATTTCAAAAGCCCTTCAATGGTGTTATGCCGGTGAGGTGTTTCCAGCCGATGAAGCCCTACAGAGCGGCTTGGTAAATGAAGTGGTGCCGCAGAGAGAATTGCTGGATCGAGCGC
>CAJWBV010000034.1 GCA_913020275.1 uncultured Rhodobiaceae bacterium | reverse complement strand
GTGATATCGCGCACCGGACGAATGTCCACCTGACTGCCCGGCAAAAAGGCCGTTGCGCCGTCGAGGTCGACCGTGAAGCCCCCTTTGACGCGCCCGAAAATGACGCCTTCGACACGCTCTTCGGAAGCGAATGACTGTTCCAGCTTGATCCAGCTTTCCTCGCGCCGTGCTTTGTCGCGCGACAGCATGGCTTCACCCATCGCGTTTTCAATACGTTCCAGAAACACCTCAACACGATCGCCGACACCGACCGTCGGTTCCTGGCCGGCCATTGAGAATTCGCGCAGCGGCACGCGTCCTTCGGTTTTCAGGCCTACGTCAATAATGACCAGATCATTTTCAATTGCCGTGATACGGCCTTCAACCACGCTGCCTTCAACGGGGTTGTCTTCGGCAAAGCTCTGCTCCAGCAGGGCGGCGAAATCGTCTTGTGTCGGGTTGAGTTCCGACGCGGTATTGGTGTCAGACACTGTGTGTCTCCTCAGTTTTGCCAATGGCGGACATCTATCCGCTGGACTTCCCTCGCACGGGGCGCGTCAGCACGCGCCGGTGGTCAGCGGGCGGTTAAAAAGGGTGGCATTCGGGCGGTTTGGATTTCGTGGCTAGTGCGATACCAGCGCTAGAGCCGCCGCGAACGCCTCTTCTATAGACAAATCTGACGTGTCTAGCAAGTGGGCATCTTGCGCCGCGCGCATAGGCGCGGTCGCGCGCTCGCTGTCGCGTTGGTCGCGCGCCTTCAAATCGGCCAGAACATCTTCCAGCGAGACTTGCGGGTCGTGTTGGTGCAATTCCTGCCAGCGCCGCTCGGCGCGAATTTCGGCGCGCGCGGTCACGAAAATTTTATGCGCCGCCTGGGGGCATACAATTGTACCGATATCGCGCCCGTCCAGAACAGCGCCGGCCTTGTCGTCGGGGGGTGTGTCTGCAATATCGCGTTGGATTTGCAAGATTGCCGCGCGCGTATCGGGCTGGGCGGCGACCAGCGAGGCGGCGGTGCCGACGGCATCGGTACGCAAGGCGGCCAATATGTCCGGATCGTTCAGCATGGCGAGGTCAAGCGCCTTGGCCGCGCGCAGACCGGCGGAGGCATTTTCGGGTGCTTCGCCGCGGCGCAACACATCATAAGCCAGCGCACGGTAGAGCGATCCGGTGTCGAGATAGGCATAGTCGAAATGCGCCGCAAGGCGGCGCGCCAGTGTGCCCTTGCCCGAGGCGGCGGGCCCGTCGACTGCGATAATGACCGGTTCAGACATCAAATCGGGCTCCTATGCCGGCCATGGCTTCGAAGAAATTCGGAAAACTCGTGGCGATCATGGCCGTGTCATCGACGCGCACCGGGTTTTGCGTTGCCAGCCCCATCACCAGAAATGCCATGGCAATTCGGTGGTCGTCATGGGTGGTGACGCAAGCCCCCCCAACCGGTGTCCCGCCCGAAACGCTCAGACTGTCAGTGCCGGCTTCCACGTTAACGCCATTTTCCCGCAAGCCCGCTTCAACCGCCGCCAACCGGTCGCTTTCCTTGACCCGCAATTCACCAAGGCCCGCCATATGCGTGGTGCCTTCGGCAAAGGCGGCGGCCACGGCAAGCGCGGGATATTCGTCGATCATGGAGGGCGCCATATCCGCGCCCACCTCAATGCCCTTGAGTGTGCTGTAGGCAACGTCCAGATCGGCAATCGGCTCGCCTGCTTCGGTGCGCTCATTGCAGCGTTTAATGTTCGCGCCCATGCGGGTCAGAGTGCGAATGAGGCCGTCGCGCTGGGGGTTGAGCAGCACATTTTCGAGCCGCAGTTTCGAGCCCGGAACAATCAGCGCGGCAACCAAAGGAAACGCGGCCGAAGACGGGTCGCCCGGCACGGCAATATCATGCGCGCGCAGGCGGGCATGCCCGTCAAGCGTTACAATGTTTTCCGCACCCGACCGCTGGCTTGAAATTTTGGCACCGAACAGCGCCAGCATGTTTTCTGTGTGGTCGCGCGTGATGTGTTTTTCGCGCACAGTTGTTTTTCCGGGCGCGCCCAGCCCAGCCAGCAAAATCGCCGATTTGACCTGTGCCGAGGCAAATTCGGGTGCTACATCCAAAGGCAGGGGCTGCGCCGCGCCGGTTATCGTCAACGGCAGGCGGCCCGTGCCATTGTCTTCAATCTGCGCGCCGGTCTGCGCCAGTGGTTTTGTCACCCGCGCCATTGGGCGGCGCGACAATGAGGCGTCACCGGTAAACTCTGCCGATATGCCAGCACCGGCCACCACCCCCATAACCAGACGCGCGCCCGTACCCGAATTGCCGAAATCCAGCGCGTGGGTTGGCGTTTTGAAACCGGCCGGCCCACAACCGCCAACCTCCCAAACGCCGTCCCCCAGATTGCAGACGGTTGCCCCCAACTGGCGCATGGCTTGGGCGGTTGCCAGCACATCATCACCCTCCAAAAGTCCGGTGATGCGGCTTGTGCCGGTCGCCATGGCTGCCAGAATAAGCGCGCGATGCGATATTGACTTGTCGCCGGGCACGCGGAAATGCCCACTCAGCGGTTCTGGTGCGCGCACGTTTGGGCCTTGCGGGGTCGCAGGTCTATCGCTCATGCCCATCTTGTCCCGCGAAATCTGCGTAGCGTCAAGCCGCATGGGGTTTTGGCCGCCCAAGGGGTAAGAAAAATAATGTCGAAAGGGGTGACTTTGCTTTTGACAGCAGGGGCGCTTCATGGCAGGGATTCATCTCAAGTTGCTAATGGAGGGCTAAAACATGGTTGATCCAAAGTTCGGAACGAAGCGTGTGTGTGAAGCATGCGGTGATAAATTTTACGATCTGAACAAAAACCCTGTGGTTTGCCCATTATGCGGTCATAGCTTCGACCCGAGCGCGGCCAGCGCCCCCGTTACGCCCGTGGCCGAGGTTGCGCCGGTTCAAGACCCGCCCGAAAAGGATGATGACGAGACACCCAAGGACGAAAACGAAATCAGCCTTGACGACATTGTTGAAGAAGACGGTGATGACGGCGATGACGAGCTTGCCGAATTTGACGATGGGGCCGTACTGGTTGACGATGAAGAAGATGACGACCTGTTGGAAGATGAGGCAGGCGATGACGAGTTTATCGAAGGCGATGACGAGGACTAATCGCGTCGCCGATCACGCTGCGCCGAGCAGATGATTTTTCTTGATATGGTACCGCAGACCGTTTAGTTTCCCACCTCTCTGGCGGGGCTTTGCCGCCGTTTAGGGGCCATAGCTCAGTTGGGAGAGCGCTTGCATGGCATGCAAGAGGTCGGCGGTTCGAACCCGCCTGGCTCCACCAAAATTTCCCGATTTGCCTTTAACCAACCGTGTCCAGCTCGACCCAGCCAATATTGCCGTCGGCGCGCCGGTGAACAAGGTTCAGACCATTCGCGCGGCTTTTGAAGAGTACAAAAGGCATGTCGCCCAGTTCCAATTGCATCACCGCATCGCTGACGCTGAGTTGCGGCAAAACGCGGTCATTTTCGGCGATGATGACGGGCGCAAATTCTGCCGGCATTTGCCCGCTGGCAGGTTCGGGTTCAAACACGCGCTCGGCAAAAACCTGCGGGGCGGCACTGCGCCCGTTTTGCTCATGGTGGTTTTTCAGTCGTCTTTTATAGCGGCGCAATTGTTTTTCGATGCGCTCGACCGACTGCTCGAAGCTTGTGTAAATATCAGTGTCATTGCCGGTAGCGTTAAGATAAAGGCCGCTGTCGAGGTGCAGCGAACAATTGGACTCGAAGCCATAGCCCTGACGCGAGAAAACAACATTTACGTCGGCGGGACGATTGAAATATTTTTCTACCGCACCCGTTAGTCTGGATTCGACATGCGTGCGCAAGGCTTCACCTGTCTCGATCTGGCGTCCGGTAATGTTGATTTTCATGAGTATTCCCCTTTCCTTCGTCTTGGCTGCATGTCGCCGGAATCCGGCTTGACGAAACCTGTCTGCATATTTCAACAGCAGGCGGAGAATGGATGTGTCAGGCTCGCGCCTGCCGGTTAGCGCATGCGGTGGATGCCTAACTGCTAAAATTGTGCCCAAGAAACGCGACCCTGTCCAGTCGCACGATGGCTACAGCGCAAATTCCGAACCCAGATAATATTTCCGCACTTCCGGGTGCTCGACGATTTCTTCCGCTGAGCCTTCCATCAGCACCTGCCCGTCATGAATAATGACGGCGCGGTCGATAATCCCCAGCGTTTCGCGCACATTATGATCGGTGATCAACACGCCCAGCCCGCGTCCGGTCAGCTTGGCGACGAGAGAACGAATTTCGCCGATCGCGATCGGGTCAATGCCGGCGAAAGGCTCGTCCAGCAAAATGAAACTCGGATTGCTCGCCAGCGCACGCGCAATCTCGACACGGCGGCGTTCCCCGCCCGACAATGCCAGCCCGGGCGTGTCGCGCAAATGCCCGATGGCGAAGTCATCCATCAGTTCTTCAACGCGCTGGGCGCGAATATCGGGTGATGGTTCGACAGCTTCAAGAATGGCCATGATATTTTCCGACACGCTCAAAGTTCTGAAAACAGATGCTTCCTGCGGCAGATAGCCGACGCCCAGCCGCGCGCGCCGATACATTGGCAGGCCGGACACGTCATAGCCGTCCAGCATAATGCGACCGGCATCGGGACGCACAAGACCGGTGATCATATAAAATGTGGTGGTTTTGCCCGCACCATTTGGCCCCAACAAGCCGACGGCTTCGCGCCGGTTCACACTCAACGACACATTGCGGACAACCTGGCGCCCCCGAAAGCTCTTGCTGAGGTTAAACGCGGCGAGCCCTTCCTCAGGCTGGCGCTGCTCGCCAGTACTGGTGCTATTACCGGTATCAATTTCAGTATCAGGGCCGGATTCAGGCTGGGTTTCTTTACTCATCGCGCCAGCCTAGCTGAATCGAAAGGCGAAGCAAAGCCGTCCAAGTTTCGCCGCCCCACAAATTCGCCTTATGCCGCACCTCAGCGCGCGCCGCCGGGCTTCAACTGGATGCGCGCCCTTCCACCGCTTTGGCCGCCTTTTTGTCTGCCGCTTTTGTCGTTATTTTTTGTGCCCTTTGGTGCGCCGAAAATCCGGCTGGTACCGTTGCGCAGATTGATGATAAGTCGGACGCCGGTAAGCGTGTCGGCGTCAGTGTCTTTTGTGTTGATGACGCGCACATTGCCCGTCACCGTCATTTCCTCGGCGCTGACCAGATAAACTGCCGCATCGCCGAAAACCTCGCGCCCGTTTTCCGAGATAATATGAACGTCTTCCGCCGCCGTGATGCGGGTGAGCCTGCGCGGGGCCGTGGTGCCATAAAACACGGCCACTTCGCGCGCCGTCAGACTTAACGGGCCTTGCGCCAATGCCGCATTGCCCAGCAATTCGGCCTGCGCGCCGCTTCTGAACAGGGACATTTTGTCGGCTTCTATGTTTATCGGTGCATCGCTGTCAGTGGCAAAAACGCCGGCAGTTTCAGCTGCTGCTGGTTCTTGCCACATCAGCGCAAGGCACAAGACAACAAAAAGCGGTCGGGGCAGAGGGTTCATTTGCCGGCCCGAGCCGCTTTCGGGTCAATCGTCAGCCGCGCGCGGTCAAAAATATAGACAGCCGGCGCTTCGGAGATTTGCAAGCCCGAAGCCTCAAGCGTGCCTTGCGGCGCGACGCCGGAGACGGGTTTTTCCGTTTGTCCGGTCCCGTCTGACGTGTCATAGAGCAAATCGACCAGCACCAGAACAAGGCCGTTATCGTCGCGATAGGTGACGCCGTCGGCCAAGTTCAAAATGCCGGTTTCATTGTTCATCAGCCCCGTTTTGGCTTCAATGACATAACCCGGTGCCGAACCCACAGGCTCGAACTGCGCGTCGACATCGCGCAAATTGATAAGCGTATTGGCGGCGTCTTGAGTGTGGGCGGTGGCGGCGGAAATTTCATACGGCACATTGGCCGAACTGGTGCCGCGCATCACCGGCTCGCGCAGCACGATGCCGCCGCCGGAATCGGTGCCGTCAAAAATTGCCAATTGGATGATGTCATTGCCGGAGCGGCTGAAAATCACCAGCAACCCAAGCACAAATACCGCAAGTCCCGGCAAGACAAGCTTCAAACGGGCAACGCGGCGCGAATGGATTTCAAGATTATCGTTCATGGTTCAAATCCGGTCTGTGATCCGCCTTGGCGCGCGCGCCGATGCGCAATCAGTGGGAAAAAATATCCAGATCTTCAAAGCCGGCGAGGTCCATGGCCGAGCGCACCAGCACAAAGTCAAAACATGCTTCGGCCATCGGGCGGCGGCCTTCGCGGTCGAGCATGATTTCGAGCCGGTCTTTGAGTGCGTGCAAATGCAAAACATCCGAGGCGGCATAGTTAAGCTGGGCATCCGACAGGTCCGGTGCCCCCCAATCCGAGCTTTGCTGGGCTTTTGATAGGTCGACATCGAGCAATTCGCGGCATAGATCCTTCAGCCCGTGCCTGTCGGTATAGGTGCGTACGAGTTTGGAGGCGATCTTGGTGCACCAGAGCGGTGCCGCATGAACACCCAAATATTGCGCGATGGCTGCCAAATCGAAACGCGCATAGTGGAAAATTTTGACCACCGCACGGTCGGACAAAAGCGCCTTTAAATTCGGCGCGTCATAATTGTCAGCTGTAAATTGCACGATATGGGCATCGCCGTCTCCCGCCGACAATTGCACAAGGCACAGGCGGTCGCGCGTGGTTTTGAGCCCCAGCGTTTCGGTATCCACGCCAATGGATCCTGAAAATGTCAGGTTGTCGGGAAGATCGTTTTTATGCAAATGAATGCTCATGCCGCCACCTTTAGGTCAGATTTGCCGACGGGTTTGTGCCGTCGGGCATCGTGGCGCATCTGCCACATTTATATTGGACATGTCATAGCATACGTGCGGTGTCAACGCATATAGGTCAACTGATGCCCTAGAGAATTTGTCTGCAGCAAAAACCGCGCGGCCTGGCAAAGGCTGACTTTACCCAAACCGGGCCTCACTCAAACAGCGAAATGCGCGGGCCTCTGGGTTTTGGGGTTTTGTGCGTGTCGGGAAGCGTGCAAATGCGCTCCATGCGGGTCTCGCTGCCATCGGCATATTCCCATACAAGCTGGTCGCCGTCGCGGTACCGGTTGACGGCTTTGGGCCCCCAGCCAAACACATAAAAGTTCAAAACATTGTCTTCCCAAATCATCGACGCCGAGGTGCGCGGGCAATATTCGCGCGCGCCAATGGTGAACACAACTTGGCCTTCCGTGTCATCTGTGTTCAGCCCGCCGGTGGCATTGGGGCCGTAATCGTGAATAATGCCCCCGGTCGTGATCACCGTGCGGTTGCCGCATTGTTCAATGCGCTCGACATGTTCGCTATGGCGACCCGACACGGCGCGCCATAGCCCGCGAATGTCGTCGGCACCCTCAGCCAGGGGCTCGGTGCATTCAGCCAATATCGGCAAAGGAAAATGCGAATAGCTACATCCCGGCGTGTTGCCTTTGGGAATATCGACAGCGTTTTTGCCGGTGCCGTCAAGCGTCGGTTTCGCGCAATAGTCAAGCGTGCTACCATCGCCTGCCAGCGTTGCCGGATCGGTGGTAAGCGGCGGGCGTTCGGACAAAAAGGCCAACCAGAACGCGCCGACAAAGACAAAAAGTAGAAAAACTGCGAGGCTCGGAAAAATTCTTTTCATGTGGCAAACTTAACTGCAGTTTGTTTGGGGTCAAGGGACGCGGCAGAAG
>CAJWBV010000033.1 GCA_913020275.1 uncultured Rhodobiaceae bacterium | reverse complement strand
AGACGGTCACCAATATTGGTGTCTGATTCAGAATTACTTTTGCGAGACATTTTTCTTCATTTTTTTAGAGCCTTGGACAATGTATCACTGGTCGCCCAGTATCAATTTATTTCTGCCCCGCCAAAAACATAAAAAACCCGTGCCCAAAAGCCAGAATATCGCGAAAGGCACATGGCCGAAGAGGGAAAAGCCCGTGCGCCCCAGAGCCGTTGGCAGGGGCACGGAAACCGCCCCGCGCTTATCCAGTTCGATGCGCGCCGAAGGCCGCCCGAGAGCGTCGACCACGGCAGAAATTCCGGTATTTGCTACCCGCACCAAAGGCAGGCCCTGTTCGACCGCCCGCAAGCGCGCCAATGCAAGGTGCTGGTGCGGCCCGGCACTGCGCCCGAACCAGCCATCATTTGTCAGATTGACAAGCATGTCGGGGCGCGGGCTGGTGCGTGCGCGATAGGGAAAAATAGCTTCATAGCAAATCAGCGGATGCAGGAGCCGACCGTCGGGCAGGGTGATTGAAGAGGCGTCACGGCCCGACGCATAACCGCCGCGCAACTGCGTCAACTGGCGCAAGCCCAGCGCCTCAAGCAGGTTTTGGAAGGGCAAATATTCGCCAAATGGCACAAGATGCGTCTTGTCGCGCCGCGCAAACAAATCACCGCCGCCCGTCCACGCCATAACACTGTTGAAATAATCCTTGTTTTCGCCATGGATTTGCCGCCGAACGGCGCCCGTTATCAAAACCGTCTCCGGCGGCACGCTGGCGCGCAAGCGCTCGGTAAACGCCGTGCCTTCATCCAGATAAAGCGGCAGCGCCGCTTCCGGCCAGACAATCAGGCGTGCCCCGGGGTTTGCTGCAACAGCACGCGCGGTTTGCGTGAACATGGCATTGATGACATCGGTGCGGTGCGCCGGATCCCATTTTTCTTTCTGGTCGATATTTGGCTGGATCAGCAAAACCGGTTCACCGGTCGCTGAGGCTGTGGTTTCCAGCACCGCGATCCGCGCAGCTCCTGCCGCGAAAACCGCCACAATAAGGCCGAGGCCGGCCAGACGCGCGCGCCACGCAGGATAGGCGATCAGCGCGGCGGCAATAAGTGCCATAAGACCCAGACCATGAATGCCGACCCAGGCAACCGGCTGGGCGGCATAGATCCAGTTGCCGAAAACCATGGTTGGCAGGTTCCATGGAAAACCAGTCAGGAGATGACTGCGCGCCACCTCACCGGCAGACCAGAAAAAAGCCAATAGCAAAAAACCAACCAATTTGCCGCCAAACGGATATGCCGCCAGAGCGCGGTGTCGACACACCACGCCCCACAGCCAAACGGCTGCGCCGGCAAAAAGCGCCAAACCTGCCGGCAACAGCGTGACGGCAAAAGGCAAAGCCCAGAGAAATTCCTCGGCATCGACCAGAAAAGCATGACCCAGCCAATAAAGGCCGCTCAGCAATTGCCCGAAAGCGAACGCCCAGCCAATGAGAAACAAACGTCCCCCCTGTTGGTGCGCGCGCCACGCCATGGTGAAAAAAACCGCATAGGCGAAAAAAAACACGAAAAACAATCGCCACGGCGCGTAAGACAGCGGCACCAGCAAACCGGCGGCAAAAACAAGCGCCGCCGGATGGCGCAAGCAGACCTCGCGGAACGCGGCGTTCATGCCGGGGGAGGCGCCATCAACTTGATGTCGAGAGATTTGATGCGCCGCGGGTCGGCATCACGAATGACAAATTCAACAGGCGGACCCTCGGGAAGTTGGTGGCTGATAATTTCGCCGCGCTGGGGCACGCGGCCGGCAATGGCAAAAACCAGCCCGCCCAGCGTGTCGATATCTTCAAACACGGTTTCATCAAACACCGAATTGCCGAGCACGTCTTCCAGCGTTTCCAGCGATACGCGCGCCGAAGCACGCCAGACGCCCGCCCCCGTCTGGCGCAGCGGCGCGGCGCCGACATCGTCATGCTCGTCCTCAATGTCACCGACAATTTCCTCGATCAAATCCTCGATCGTCACCAGACCGTCCGTACCGCCATATTCATCAATCACCAGCGCCAAATGCGTGCGCGTCGCCTGCATTTTGAGTAGCAGGTCAAGCGCCGGCATGGAAGGCGGCACGAACAGCACATCGCGCATAATCGGCTCAATGTCGGCAGCCTTGGCGGGTTCGCGGCGCGCGGCAATCACATCTTTCAGATGCAACATACCGACCGGACTGTCGAGCGTTTCGCGATAAACCGGCAGGCGCGAGTGCCCGCTTTCAACAAAAACGGCCAGCACGTCTTCACCAAAAGTCGCCAGATCAATGGCACTGATATCGGCGCGCGGCACCATCACATCATCGACACGCACATCACGAAAGCCTAGCAAATTGCGGAGCATGTGGCGTTCTTCCTGGGAAAATTCGGTGCCCTCTTCTTCCGTCTCATCCAATGCATCTTCAATGCTTTCGCGCAAATTCGGCTCAGAAACACCGCGCACCCGCCGCCACAGGCGGGATAAAAGTGTCTCTTCAGAATTTGCATGTGTCAGGTCGCTCATCCTTTATCCCCTCCGGCCTTGCCTTTCTCGGTTCCGGCATTGGCCGCGCCATAGGGATCACCCACCCCGACGCCCGCCAGCAAGGTGCTTTCTCTGGCCTCCATGCGCGCGGCGTCGGCATCATTTTGATGGTCGTAACCCAGAAGATGCAGTAGCCCGTGCACCAGCAAATGCACCAAATGATCCGCAAAATCCTTTTCGGCGGCGTCAGCTTCAAAAGCCAGCGTGTCGAAAGCCAGCACGATGTCGCCCAGCGAAAACGGCATTTGCGGAAAGTCATTTTTCTCGGACGGTGCGGTGAAATCCAGCGCCGGAAATGACAATACATTGGTCGCGCCGGATTTGTCGCGAAAGCCCCTGTTCAACTCGCTGATTTGTCGGTCATCGGTGAGTTTCACACTCACCTCGCCATGCTCCGGCAGGCCAAGGGTTTCAGCCAACGCGCCAAGGCGCGCCTCAACCAAGACAAGATAGGGCTGCCAGCGGGTGTCGTCGCATTGAATGTCAATGCCGAAGGTCGCCGACGGAAGGCGTCTCTCTTTACTCGGACTGTCGGGCTCCGGTTCGTCTTGTGCGTCTGGCAGACCATCCGGCAGACCGGCGGGAGACATATTAGTCATTATTTTTGCTCATTTTCTTGACCGGCCCCGCCTCCATCATCAAGCAATGACGGATTTTTGGGCTCCGGCGCGCGCTTTCGGGCCGATTTGTCGGCTGTGCGTTGGGGCAGTTTCGCATCGCGCTTATTATAGGCTTTAACAATTCGCGTGACCATATCATGGCGTACCACGTCTTCTTCGCCAAAACGGATAATTTCAACACCGCGAATTTTCGGCAGAATTTCCAGCGCGTCTTTCAAGCCCGATTTCGCCCCAAAGGGCAGGTCAATCTGGCTGGGGTCGCCGGTAATGACCATGCGCGAATTTTCGCCCATGCGGGTCAGGAACATTTTCATCTGCATCGGCGTTGCATTTTGCGACTCGTCCAGAATGACAAAGGCATTGGACAGTGTGCGCCCGCGCATGAACGCCAGCGGTGCAATTTCAATCTCGCCGCTTTCCAGCGACCGCGACACTTGCGGCCCCGGCAACATGTCATAAAGCGCGTCGTAAAGCGGGCGCAAATAGGGGTCTACCTTGTCGCGCATATCGCCGGGCAAAAAGCCCAGACTCTCGCCGGCCTCGACCGCTGGGCGTGACAGAATAATGCGGTCGACGCGCCCCTCGACCAGCATCGCCGCGGCGGCTGCAACCGCCAGATAGGTTTTGCCGGTTCCCGCAGGCCCAGTGCCAACCACCAGTTCATTGGTCAAAAGCGCCTTGATGTAAGCCGCTTGCGTTGTCGAACGCGCCACCACCTCGCGCCGGTTCGTGCGCAGGCTGTCCAGCTTGTCGAGGCGGCGCGGCCGGTCGGCAACATCCTCCGCGGGCGCACGTCCAAGGCTCAAGCGCACCGCGCCGTCAACATCGCCACCGCCTATTTGTCCGCCGCGTTCAAGCTGATGGTATAATGTGTTGAGCACCAGTTCGGCACCCGCGCGCGCCGCTGCATCGCCTGAGACGAAAACCTGATTGCCGCGATTGGCAATCGAGACCCCCAGAGCCTGTTCGATGCGAGCAAGGTTTTTGCCATGCTCACCATAAAGCTCCGGCAGAAGCCGGTTATTGTCGAACTCGATAATCAAGGGCTCGTCGATCACGGCATCGACCTGCCGCAGGTTTTTGTCGGATTTCGCCAATTAAAACACCTTTGCTATGCGCATATCAGGGTTTTTCATTGGCCAACCATTTTCGGACGAACACGAAAAAGAACTGTCATGTAAGAAATATGGGAAGATTTCCCCTTAATGGCAAGTCTTGGTGCGCACCGAGTGGCCAAATTCGCCAAAATTTCGAGCAAGACTTTACCCATCGGCCAGTTCACCACTCAAGCTGTTGGCATGCGCACCGGTGATACGAACCGGCAGAATTCGGCCCACCAGCGCGTCAAAATGCTGTTCGGCGACGCGCACATGCACCGGCTGAAGATAGGGGCTGCGGCCCGACATTTGGTCGGCCTGGCGGCTCGGTTTTTCAAACAATACCGGCAAAACAGTTTCCAGCTTCTCGCGGTTGAACGCTTCCTGCTGTTCATTGAGGCGCGCCTGAAGTCGGGCAAGACGACGGGCTTTAATATCTTCGTCAACCTGGTTTTCTTCGGCCGCCGCCGGCGTACCCGGGCGCGGCGAGTATTTGAACGAAAAGGCTTGTGCGTAAGACACCGCCGCAACCAAATCCATCGTCGCGTCAAAATCGGCATCGGTTTCACCGGGAAAGCCGACAATGAAATCGGACGACAGCGCAAGGTCGGCGCGCGCATTGCGGAACGCGGCAACCAGATCAAGATATTGCGCCCGCGTGTGGCGGCGATTCATCGCCTTCAATATGGGGTCTGACCCCGATTGCACCGGCAGGTGGAGATAGGGCATTAATTTGTCATTGTGCCCGTGCGCCGCAATCAGCGCCGCGTCCATATCGCGCGGATGGCTGGTTGTGAACCGCAAGCGTTCTATGCCCTCAATCTGCGCGAGTGCCTCCAGCAACCCGTCCAGCCGCAAACCGGTTTCGCGATCCTGCCAGGCATTGACATTTTGCCCAAGCAGCGTGATTTCGCACACGCCTTGGGCCGCCAGTGCGTTTGCTTCGTCGACAATATCCGCCGTGGCGCGCGAAACTTCAGCACCGCGCGTATAGGGCACCACACAGAAAGTGCAGAATTTATCGCACCCTTCCTGCACCGTAACAAAGGCCGTCGGCGCGCGGGTTATCGGTCGGCGCGGGGCGGCGTTGAGTGCGGCGAATTTTTCCTCTGCCGGAAATTCGGTGCGCACAAGCCGCACGCGATCTCCGTCGCGGCGACCGGCATCCAGATCGCTGATCATATCGGGCAATTGCTGATAGGTTTGCGGGCCGAAAACCATATCGACAAGCGGCGCGCGATGGATCATTTCTTCGCCCTCAGCCTGCGCCACACATCCGGCAACGCCGATAATCATGTCCGCATTGGCCTGCTTGAGCGGCTTCAACCGTCCCAGCTCCGAATAGACCTTTTCAGCCGCTTTTTCGCGAATATGGCAGGTGTTCAAAATCACCATATCTGCCGCTTCGGGCACATCCACAGGCTGATAACCGGCGACCGACAAAGCCTCGGCCATGCGCTCGGAATCATAGACATTCATCTGACATCCATAGGTCTTGATGAAATATTTTTTGGTATTGGCGCGTGTCATGGGCTTGGCTTAGCGGCTTTCAGGGGCCGCGTCCAGCTTTGCATCGGCGGGCACAGGCGCATCGGACACAACCGTTTGCGGCATCTCACCGCCCGTCAGCGCAACCAATGCTGTGTCGACACTCTCCTGCGCGCGCCGCGCAATTGCCTTGCGGTCGTGCATGATATTGGCCGGCAACGCGTCGTGAAAGACAATATCCACGGTGAAAGGCGGCGAGCCCAAAGTGAAAAGAAGATGCGGCACGAGAGCCGCGTCCCCCAACCAGGCATATTGGTCGCGCTCGGCCTGTGTCATTACCCGCCCGCCAAGTGCGGTGTAACTGATGGTCAGCGGGTGAACGACAATATCCGGCCCGGCCTCGTCCACACGTTGAACGGATGAAAAAAGTGCCGATTTAAACGGCTGGGCGCGCGCGCCATTGCCTGTGGTACCCTCGGCAAAAAGCACTAGCCTGTCGCCTGTCACAAGGCGTTCTTTCATCGTGTCGCGATTGTCCAGCGTGTGGCGACCGCGCGCGCGCTTAATGTATATGGTGCGCTGCAAATTCGCCAATTGCCCGAATAGCGGCCATGTTTTGACCTCATGCTTGGCAATAAAAGACACGGGCATTTGCGCGCCGATTGCCACAATGTCGAACCACGAAACATGATTGCTCGCCAGCAAAGCACCGGCAGGCGGCACCGCACCATGGCGGCGTATGGTGACGCCGAGCATCCAAATCAGGCCGCGGTGATAGAGCATTGGGATAACATGCCCAAAGCGGGGTAAAATGGCCAAAACCAGAAACTGGAGCGGGCCCAGAAGCAAGGTGAGAGATAAAAAACCGGACAGGCGCGCGACTGTTATAATTACTCGAAACAATGCGCTCATTTATTCTTTTTCCAGCGGCACGCCATATAGTTCAAGCCGGTGATCAACAAGTTTGTAGCCCAGTTTGCGGGCTACCTCGCGTTGCAGTTCTTCAATCTCTTCATTGGTAAACTCAATGACCTGCCCGCTCTGAATATCAATCAAATGGTCGTGGTGGTCGTCCGAAGCCGGCTCATAGCGCGCGCGCCCGTCGCCAAAATCATGGCGCGTGAGAATACCGGCCTCCTCAAACAGGCGAACGGTGCGATAGACGGTGGCAATCGAGATACCGGCATCTTTCAAAACCGAGCGTCGATGCACCTCTTCGACATCGGGATGGTCGTCGGACTGGGTCAGCACCTGGGCTATAACCCGCCGCTGCTCCGTCATACGCATGCCGGCCGAAACCGCCAGTTTTTCAATATCTGTGCCTGTGCTCATGGCTGTGCACCGCCCTCCTTTTCGTCTCCGGACGCAGACGAGCCGCCTTTTGTCAGGTCGCACCGCATCATCAGAGCATCCATATTAGCATAATATTGCCTGCGTCTGCCATGGCAGATGAACCCCAATCCGGCATAGAGGTCGCGCGCGCCATGATTTTCCGCGCCGACCTCCAGAAAAACATGCGCCACCCTATATTGGGTAACAGCCAGTTCCATCGCCGCACGCACCAATTTGCGCGCCAGACCAGCGCGACGACGGGCCGGAAGGACGCCTAGGGTCAGAATTTCCGCTTCATCGGCGACACAGCGAATGACGATAAAACCGTTTGCGTCACCCAGTGCGTGAACGCCGTCGCCTTTCAGCAATTCGGCGAAAGATTCTTCCGACCAGGGCCGGTCGAAACACGCCGCGTGCAGGGAGGCGAGAGCGGATGTATCGTGCATGCAATCAATCATGGCGCAGTGCCACCATCTTTAGCGGGTGCAAAAACCAAGTTTTTTTGCGGGTCCGGTAGGGTCGCATCGGGTGGGCGCAAATATAAGGGGGTTGCGGGCCGTGCGGCCAGTTCATCCATAGTGTGGCCGGCGGCATGGGCGGCTAGCACGGCGGCCTGCGGCCAATGCGGGGCAGAGTCGGCTGAAAACCGGCTGTTTCCGGGCGTACAAATCGCCGCCGCACCGGTGCCGATAACGGTGAATTTCGGGTCATCATCTTCCACTCCAACGGCAAGGCAGGCT
>CAJWBV010000032.1 GCA_913020275.1 uncultured Rhodobiaceae bacterium | reverse complement strand
AGGAGGTAATAACACAATTATATTAAAGGATGGCGGTATCGTAATTCGCTTGCCAATTCGCGGCCCACCAGAATGGCACGGTTGATCTTGATACCGCCCGCCATGGAAAGCCCCATGCCGCCAATGAAAACCGGCAGCATGACCCATAAAACCGGCCAGCTGCTCAAATTATCCGCCGGCAAAAAGTTGAACCCCGCCGTCGTTGCAAGGCTGATGGCCTGAAAAACCAGCGCGAAATAACTCTCCCCGCCCTGTGTCAGTGCAGAAATCGCAGCAAAGCTGATAATTATGGCAAGCAGCACTTTGAACTCGGTTTCGCGGAAGAGTTTCACCGACTGCATCTGTGTCATGGCTATGATGGCGGGCAGGCTTAAGGCGCTGAATATGCACAAAGTTGCCAAAGACAATTGCGACAGCAGCGAAAATGCGTCGTAAACACTGCCCGATACAACACTTGTGCCGGTGCCCGATATGCCCGACAGAGCCATGCAAAAAGAAGCGATAAACCCATCACCACCTGCCGCCATGCCGATAACGCCCAGCATTGTGAGAGCCAGGTAATATGGGAAAATAACGCGCATAGGACGCCCCAGCCGTGATGACAGCGCGGCATCCTCATCATGTTGCAAAAGCGGGCTGCCGACCAACGACAGGCCGCCTATGGCAAAGGGCGCGAGCACCGCGACGGCAAACACAAGTGTCCACAAGCCACCCAGCCAACCGAGCAGTGCGCGCCAGACCAAAATCGGAGCATCTTCAAGCTGAGGATAAATAATCACCCCACCGCCGGACGTCGTCAAACCCGATACGGCCTCGAAATATCCGGCCATGAAACTGCGCACCTGAACGGCACCGGTCAGCGGAATCGACGCCAGAATGGGCAACACAAACCAAAACAGAAGCATGACCGCCAGCAATTCGATATTACGCGCAGGCAGGCGTCGTGTTGGTAGGCCGGAAATAATCATGGCGCCGGAAACAAATGTTGTCAGTGTCAGGCCCATGGTGAAGTTTCGCGCATGCGCCCAATGGCCACCGGCAATGCTCACAATCAGCGGCACCAACATGCACAAGGCAAGCATGGCGCCGCCATATCCCAATGTGTAAAGAAGCGCGCCCAGCCGCATATAAATTACTTTTTCTGCCGGCTGGCCGGAAACAGATGCTCAACATCCTCAATCGCGTTCGACAGAGCAAAAACGACAATCCGGTCACGAATCTTAATCTCAGTGCCTCCGCGCGGGGTGATTAATTCATCTGCTCGCACCATCGCTCCGAAGCGGATACCGGCTGGCAAATCAAGGTCACGCAACTTTTGACCCACCAGAACAGAACCTTCCAGAACCTCCGCTTCAAGGGCTTCTGCGCCGCCATCACCTATCGCGTGCACGCGAATTATCTGCCCACGCCGCACCTGCCCCAAAATCGACGACACTGTAATGGCGCGCGGGTTAATCGCCACCTCCATGCCGAATTTACCGGCAAGTCTCTGGAAGCTGTTGTCGTTAATCAGGCACATGCCGCGCACACTGCCTTCCTGCAGGCTGAGAAGCGTTGTCAGAACATTGACCTGATCGTCATTTGTCAGGCCGAGCGTGATGTCGGCATCGCGCACACCGGCTTCCGCCAGAATTTCCGGAGACAGGCCGTCGCCATGCAACAAGACGGATTTGGTGAGCTTTTCGGCAACTTCGCGCGCGCGTGGCTCTTCCTGCTCGATAAGGCTGATTGAGTAGGGCGCGCGGCCATTTTCCAGCGTGCGCGCAACCTGATAGCCAATATTGCCTGCGCCGACGATAACAATGCGGCGCGCCTCGCGTTCCTCGTGGCCGAATATTTTCAGCGTGCGCAATGTGTCACTGGCGGCCGTGACCAGATAGGCCTTGTCGCCTGCCAGAATGGTATCGTCAAAGTCGGGTACGTAGAGGTGTCCGTCGCGCTCCAGCCCGACCACAATAGCTCGTAAATCCGGAAACAGGCCGGTTAACTGGTTGAGCGGCGTATCAATGACCGGACAATCAGTTTCGATCGACACGCCAATCATTTGCACCACATTGTCGCAAAATCCAAAATTGTCGAATGTGCCGGGCAAAGCCAGCCGCCGCACAACGGCGTCGCCAACTTCCGTTTCGGGCGAGATAATTACGTCAACGGGAATATTTTCCCGATTAAAGAGACTGTCCTGCCACTTGCCGCTCAGATAGTGCCGGTCGCGAACACGGGCAATGGTTTTGGGCACGTTGAACAGCGATTTGGCAACCTGGCAAGTCACCATATTCACCTCGTCGCTGGCGGTCACCGCAATGAGAATGTCGGCGTCCGCTGCGCCGGCTTTCTCAAGCGTTTCGGGATAGGCGCCATGGCCCTGAATGGGCCTGACGTCAAGCGTGTCACTGATGCGTTGCATCAAAGCGGCGGCGCGGTCGACAACGATCACGTCGATCCCCTCCCCTGCAAGATGCTGGGCAATGCCCTGCCCCACCTGTCCGGCCCCACAGACAATGACTTTCATATTAGATTCCTTAACCCCGTTCAGGCATGGCTTTTAGCATGATTGCTTCCGGCAATGCCCAGAGATTTCAACTTTCTATGCAGCGCCGAACGTTCCATACCGACAAATTCGGCCGTGCGCGACACATTTCCGCTGAACCGGTCAATCTGGGCGACCAGATATTCACGCTCGAACCGCTCGCGCGCCTCGCGCAAAGGCAAAGACATTATGTGCCCCGAACTGGTGATGGTTTCGCTGACATCCGTTTCCGAAACAATTTCATTCGGCAACATCTCAATGGTCAGCACATCGCTTTGTCGGGCGACGCTGTTCAACATCATATGTTCGACGCAATTGCGCAATTGGCGCACATTTCCGGGCCAGTTATGGCTCTGCAGCACAGCCATAACGTCATGCCCGGCTTTGCGCGGGGCCACATTAATCTGTTCGGCAATGGCGGAAATATAAAACTCGACCAGCAGCGGAATATCGTCGCGCCGCTTGGCAAGTCCCGGCACATCAAGTGCCACCACCTGCAATCGGTGCAGCAAATCCTCGCGCAGCAAACCCTCCTTCACCAAATCTTCGGGCACAGCCGAGCATGATGACAAAATGCGCGCATCGACATTAACCTCGTCATTGCCACCGACCCGTGTGAAGTTGCCTTTCAAGATGAACTTCAAAATCGTGCTTTGAATTTCCGCGGGGAAATACGCGACATTGTCGAGATAAAGCGTTCCATTATGGGCCTGCTCGAAAAGGCCGACCTCGACGAAATCTTCCGTTTCGTGGCCGAACAGGGTCTTTTCGATGCGCGCCAGATCATTTTCCATAAGCGCGCTATGCACAGTGATAAAATTCTGGTTGGCGCGTGGCGAGCGGCTATGCAACCGGCGCGCGACAATCTCCTTGCCACTGCCCGACGGCCCATGGATCATAACTCGGCTATTGGTCAGAGCCAGTTTGTCGATTTGCGTGTTCAATTGTTCGATGACCGAGGCCTGACCGATAAGCTCGAACTGCATGCCGTTCTTGCGCCGCAATTCATTGTTTTCGCGTTGCAGGCGCGCATTTTCACACGCCCGTTTCACGGTCAGCAGCAATTTGTCGGATTTGAACGGCTTTTCAATATAGTCGTAAGCGCCTTTGCGAATGGCGGATACGGCGGTTTCGATATTGCCGTGGCCGCTTATGATAATGACCGGTAATTCCGGGTAGCGCTCGCACGAAATATTTAGCACCTCAAGGCCATCAAGCCGACTGCCCTGAAGCCAGACATCGAGCAACACAAGCGACGGGCACCGGCTGGTAATCTCCCGCAATGCGGTGTCGCTGTCCGACGCCGTACGGGGTGAATACCCCTCATCAACCAAGATACCCGCCATCAGATCGCGAATATCCTTTTCATCATCAACGATTAACACATCTCCAAACATCACATTTCCTCTAATACTTTGGAATGTCCCACCGTTTCTTTGTGATGGAGCGGAAACACCAGAATTAATCCGGCACCCGTGCCACCCGAAGCACACCAAGGTGCGTCTTCGAGCAGCAGAAATCCGCTGTGGTCCTCCATCACTTTCTTCACAATGGAAAGCCCAAGCCCCGTGCCCTGGGCACGCGACGTGTTATAGGGTTCCACTAGTGAATACCGGTTTTTTTTCGGCCAGCCTGGGCCGTTGTCAAAAACACTGATTTTCAGTTCATTGTCGGATGCTTCAAGGCGCACTTCTATGATCGCCGCATCATTATCCGGGTCATTTGCCGAAACTGCTTCCTGCGCATTTTTCAGCGCATTGGTCAGCGCTTGGCTCAATTGGCGCTTGTCGCCAACCATCATCAATGTGCCCTCATGCCCGAAACGATAAGAAATTTCAGGATGTGCGATGCGTTGCAGAAACACGGCCTGCGAGACAGTATCGGCGGCATCAAATTCGCGCATAACGGGTTTGGGCATGCGGGCGAAGGACGCAAATTCATCCACCATCCGGCCAATATCTTCCACCTGACGGATAATCGTCTGGGTGCATTGCGCAAAAACATCCGGCTGGTCGGCAATATTGGAGCCGTATTTTGACTGCAGACGTTCAGCAGATAGTTGGATCGGTGTTAGTGGGTTTTTAATCTCATGGGCGATGCGGCGCGCAATATCGGCCCAAGCCGCCGTGCGCTGGGCAGATATGAGGTTGGTAACATCGTCAAAGGTGAGCACGAAGTTGACCCCATAGGCCGTGTCCGACTGCGCAGTCGACACTGAAAGACTGTGCTCGTTGCCGTCACGGTCGCGGATGGCGATTTGCTTGATTTTGCCGGTCTTGACCTTCTTGCTGCCGGATCTCAACAGCTCTGCGAAAGCCGGAATGACATCTTCGAGTTTCCGGCCGGCCACCTCGGTTTCGTTGAGATTGAACACAAATTCAGCCGCTTCATTGACGTGATTGATACGGCCATTTTCATCGACCCCGATCACACCCGAAGAGACGCCGCTCAAAACCATTTCTGTGAATTTTGCACGCTCGTCCAAATCATCACGGGCTGTAATTAATTCGGTTTGCTGGTTGCTGATACGCTCGGCCATGGTGTTAAACGTGCGCGCGAGTTGCCCGACCTCATCATCGTTTCGGTTATCGTCAAGCACGCGCGCTGACAAATCACCGTCACCCAGTTTCTGTGTCGCGTTAATCAGTGCCGAAATCGGTTGTACCAGCCGGTTGGCAATCAAAAGCCCCAACCAAATGGCCGACAGCAAAATCACAAGCGTTAGTACGATATAAACCAGCGCGAAGGTCAATTGCGCTTCATAACGGCGTGATTCCATTGTAGAATATTCTCGAACAGCGGCATCGGAACGCGACAAATGTTCGAGCACATTTGAGGCCACGAAGCGGGTCGCGTAGAGATAATAATCATCAAACCCTTGCAGTTTCATAAGCGCGCGCACCTGCGCGCGTTCGCTTACCGTAATCAGCACTGGATCGCCATTATTGGCGGCATCAAAAGCCTCATCCGGCGGCAAGTCCGGCAAAATGTCCATATTGTTGGAAGCAGCCAGCACAACGGTGCCGTCGCGCTGGACAATGAGCGCTTGCGGCATTGACCGCAGGGCTGCTTGCGCGGTGATAAAGTTTTGTGACCGGCGGGTGTCTTCCATCAGCACTTCCGAGGCGCGGGTCAGGTCGCGCGCCATCATCAGCACATCGCGGCGCAAGCCTTCGCGGTGCTCGCTGAGATAGGCATTGGCCACTGCCGTTGTGTTGTTGATGATGGCTTTGGTACGATTGGAAAACCAGCTATCGAGACCACGGTCCAGGGTTACCGTTGCGAATAGCGCAACCAAAATGGCCGGCACCGAAGCGATAACGGCAAACAGCGTGACCAATCGGCTGTGCAATCTGGCGCCGGCACGCTTGGCGCGGCGTGCCCGTCTAAGCGCAATGAGCTGCCAGCCAATGATGAAAACCAGGCCGGTGACGATGAAAATATTTGTTGAAAGCAGTGACCAGATAATAACCGGGCTGGGACGCAATGGCGTCAAATTTGACAAGACAAGATAGGTCAAAACCCCGGATACGAGGCCTAAAACGGCGAAAATGACGGACGAATACCCGACAAGTGTGCCCAAACCGAAGCTGGGAACTTCGTCAAAGCTTGAGCGCACACGCATAACCAGAGAATTAATCGAAGCCATCTCAATACTTCATTGTTCTGCACCTACCTCATCGAATGATCATAAGCGCGCCTGCATCATGCAATTAAATTACCCTATCGCGGTAGGTCAGACCACTCATTTGTTGCAAGTTAGCAACAGTTTTGCCCCGCACCCTCTCCAAACCCGCTCAAAAAGCCAATTCGGGCTAATCGTCGGACGCCTCCTCCATAGCCTCAAGCCGGGGAAAAACGCCCGATGGTGCGGGCAACACGGTGCCCGGCGCAAGCCGATGCTTAGCACCCAAATATGAAAAATCGCGGTGTGCCGGATCGACACCCAGATAATCCAGCAATTTTGCCGCCCCTTCGGGCACCACCGGCTGTATCAAGATTGCCGCCTGCCGCACAATTTCAGCCGCGCAATAAAGCACTGTGCCCATGCGGGCCGGGTCTGTCTTTTTCAGTGCCCACGGCTCCGCAGCCGCGAAATGGCGATTGGCTTCGGATACCGCATCAAATACCAGCGCAAGATAGTTGTGGATCTCAAATTTTTCCATCGCCGCTTGCGTTGCCGCACCAAGAGCGTCGGCCATATCCAGAAGGTCGCGGTCTTCGGTGTTAAATTCACCGGGGTCGGGAATTTCACCGTCGCAATTTTTGGCAATCATGGAAAGTGAGCGCTGGGCCAGATTGCCCAGATCATTGGCAAGGTCGGCATTCACCCGATTGACAATCGCCGTGTCGGAAAAACTGCCATCACGCCCGAACGGAACCTCGCGCAGGAAAAAATAGCGAACCGCATCAACGCCGTAATGCTCGGCAAGCACGAACGGGTCGAGCACATTGCCGAGTGATTTCGACATTTTCTCGCCCTTCACGGTCAAAAATCCATGCGCGAAAATTTGCTCCGGCAGGGGCAGGCCCGCGCTCATCAGGAAGGCCGGCCAGTAAACCGAGTGAAAGCGGGTAATGTCCTTGCCGATAATATGTAAACCCGCCGGCCAAAAGGCCTTGTAAACGTTGCTGTCTGTTTCGGGATATCCGGTCACGGTCAAATAATTGGTCAGCGCATCCATCCAGACATAAATCACATGCTCCGGATCGTCGGGCACCGGCACGCCCCAATCGAAGGCCGTGCGCGATACGGATAAATCTTTCAGCCCGCCCTCAACGAATTTTATGATTTCATTTCGGCGGCTATCCGGTTGAATAAACTGAGGATTATTTTTGTATAATTCCAATAGCCGGTCTTGATAATCCGACAGGCGAAAGAAATAACTCTCTTCCTCAAGCCACTCTACCGGCGTGCCTTGCGGTGAAATTTTGGCACCGTCCGCATCTGTTTCAACTTCGCTTTCGGTATAAAAGGCCTCGTCACGCACCGAGTACCATCCGGCATAGCTGTCCTTGTAAATGTCACCGTTGGCGGCAACCGTATTCCAAATAGCCTGCACCGCCGCATAGTGGCGCGGCTCCGAGGTGCGAATAAAATCATTATGACTGCAGTAAAGCCGGCGTGCCATTTCTTCGAAAGCCGGGGTCAATTCATCGGCCAGCGCGCGCGCTGTTTTGCCCTGATCGCGCGCTGTTTGGAACATTTTCTGTCCGTGGTCATCTGTGCCGGTGGAAATCAACACCCGGTCGCCGGACAGCCGCCTGAAGCGCGCAAGTGCATCCGTCGCCATCACCTCATAGG
>CAJWBV010000031.1 GCA_913020275.1 uncultured Rhodobiaceae bacterium | reverse complement strand
GGAGGTCATCGAGGCGACAGGGCGCGCCCTGTCCGACTGGCAGGCCGACACGCAAGAGCCACTTTTGTCAGAACCGGCCGCATGGCTCATGCTTGCGCCATCGCGCGACTGGCTTTATGCGCGATGCGATGCGCGATTTGAGGCCATGCTGGCAGATGGCGCGGCACAGGCCGAGGTTGCAGCCCTTTCAGCCCTGCATTTGGCTCCCCAGGCGATGGCGTTGAAGGCACTGGGCGTGGCCGAATTACAGGCCGTTGCGCGCGGTGAAATGGAGCTCGAAACGGCAATCGCGCAGGCACAAATGCACACACGCCGCTATGCAAAACGGCAAATGACCTGGTTTCGCAATCAAATGTCTGATTGGGCGAGTTTCACAGAGCAAGATTACGAAGATAATTTCGCCAACATCTTTTCATTTATTTCAAAAAAATAGTTGACTAGGTAATATTCAACCTCTAATTTGCCTTCAAATGGCAGAAAAGGCGGGTGCCAAGTGGGGCGTACGTCTTTTTCTGCCTTGGTTTTTGAGGAGACACGATATGTCTGAGACCATGACAGGCGCGCAAATTGTTCTGAAGGCTCTGCAAGATCAGGGCGTTGAGCATATTTTCGGCTATCCGGGTGGTGCTGTTCTGCCGATTTATGATGAGATTTTTCAGCAAGATGCGGTCGAGCATATTCTGGTGCGCCACGAGCAAGGTGCGACCCATGCTGCGGAGGGTTATGCGCGCTCTACCGGAAAGCCGGGCGTTGTGCTGGTTACGTCCGGGCCCGGTGCGACCAATGCAGTGACGGGACTGACTGATGCGCTGATGGATTCCATACCGATGGTGTGCATCACCGGTCAGGTCGCCACGCATCTTATTGGCAATGATGCGTTTCAGGAAGCCGACACGGTGGGCATTACGCGGCCCTGCACCAAGCATAATTATCTGGTGAAATCGGCTGATGACTTGCCGCGCATCCTGCATGAGGCATTTCATGTGGCGACAACCGGACGCCCGGGCCCCGTTGTGGTCGATATTCCCAAGGACGTTCAGTTCGCCGAAGCAAAATACATGCGCCCCACAGCTGTTCAGCACAAGACCTATAAGCCCCAGCTCAAGGGCGATATTGAGGCGATTTACACGGCGGTTGACCTAATTTCGAAGGCCAAAAAACCGGTATTTTATACCGGTGGCGGGGTCATTAATTCTGGCCCGCAGGCAAGCCAGCTCTTGCGCGAGTTTGTGAAGCTGACAGGCTTCCCGATCACATCAACGCTGATGGGGCTTGGTGCGTTTCCGTCTGCCGACCCACAATGGCTCGGCATGCTCGGCATGCACGGCACTTATGAGGCAAATCTGGCGATGCATGATTGCGATGTCATGATCAATATCGGTGCGCGTTTTGACGACCGCATCACCGGTCGGCTGGACGCGTTTTCGCCTAACTCCAAGAAGATCCACATTGATATCGACCCGTCATCCATCAACAAAAATGTGGCGGTGGATGTGCCGATTGTCGGCGATGTGGCGCATGTTCTCGAAGACATGTTGCGCGTCTGGAAGTCGCGCGCCGCCGAGCCCGACAAAAAAGCGCTGGCCGATTGGTGGGCGGAAATCGAAACGTGGCGCGGGCGCAAATGCCTTGCCTATCGCAAAGATGACAAAGCCATCAAACCGCAATATGCGGTTGAGCGGCTTTACGAGCTGACCAAAGGCCCGAACACCTATATCACCACCGAGGTCGGCCAGCATCAGATGTGGGCGGCGCAATATTACCGTTTTGAAGAACCCAATCGCTGGATGACCTCCGGCGGGCTGGGCACAATGGGCTATGGCATTCCCGCGGCGGTCGGTGTGCAGGTTGCCCATCCGGATGCGCTGGTGATCGATATTGCCGGCGAAGCTTCTGTTCTGATGACCATGCAGGAAATTTCCACAGCAGTGCAATATCGCTTGCCGGTCAAAATATTCATTCTGAACAATGAATATATGGGCATGGTGCGCCAGTGGCAGGAACTGCTGCATGGCGGGCGCTATTCGAGCAGCTATTCAGAAGCGCTGCCCGATTTCGTCAAACTGGCCGAGGCTTATGGTGCCACCGGCATTCGTGCCGAAAAGCCGGACGAACTGGATGACGCCATCCGCAAAATGATGAAAACAAAAGGCCCGGTTATTTTTGACTGCATTGTCACCAAGGACGAAAACTGTTTCCCCATGATACCGTCGGGCGCGGCGCATAATGATATGTTGCTGGCCGATGATCAGGGGTTGGATGTTGAGGTGTCCGACGCTGGCAAAGCCATGGTGTGAAGTCGAACTGTAATGCAAGGGCTTCCATAAAACATGCGCCTAAGTTAAGAATGGCTGGGCGTAGATGTCCAGTCCATGTGAGGAAAAATGACCACGCAAGACCAGATTAATACCCACACCATTTCGGTGCTGGTGGATAATGAGGCCGGCGTGCTGGCGCGCGTTATCGGCTTGTTTTCGGGGCGCGGCTACAATATTGACAGCCTGACCGTGGCCGAGGTCGACGATGGGGCGCACACATCGCGCATAACTGTTGTCACCACCGGCACGCCCATGGTGATTGAGCAAATAAAAGCCCAGCTGGGCCGCCTTGTGCCGGTACATCGCGTGGTCGACCTCACAGTAGAAACCGACAGCGTTGAGCGCGAATTGGCTCTCATCAAAGTGTCCGGCAAGGGCGAAGCCCGTGTCGAGGCATTGCGCATGTCGGAGGCGTTTCGTGCGCGCGTGGTTGACGCAACGCCGGACAGTTTTGTTTTCGAGCTGACCGGGCGGACAGAAAAAATTGACGCCTTTATTGGTCTCATGCGCCCATTGGGGCTGAAAGAAGTTTCGCGAACCGGTGTCGCGGCCATTGCGCGCGGCGCCGAGGCCATGTAAACCCATAGCCGAAAAACCCTATAGCAACCCATTTTCTGGAGTGACTTTATGGACATGCTTTATGACCGCGATGCGGATATCGAACTGATTAAAACCAAAAAAGTGGCCGTTATCGGCTACGGTTCGCAAGGCCACGCCCATGTGCTGAACCTGCGCGACAGTGGGGTCGAGCAAATTTGCGTCGGTTTGCGCGAGGGCTCCAGTTCGGTTGCCAAGGCTGAAGGCGAGGGGCTTGAGGTCAAGAATATTGCTGAGGCGGCCGGTTGGGCCGATGTGGTGATGATCCTGACACCGGATGAATTGCAAAAAGACATTTACAATGCCGATATCGGGCCAAATTTGCGCGAAGGTGCCATGTTGATGTTTGCCCACGGCCTGTCCATTCACTTTAATCTAATTGTGCCGCGTGCCGATTTGGATGTGGCAATGGTGGCACCTAAAGGACCGGGTCATACCGTGCGCGGCGAATATTCCAGAGGCGGCGGTGTGCCGTGTCTGATGGCGGTGCATCAAGATGCCAGCGGTCACGCCCGTGATGTTGCCATGTCTTATGCTTGCGGTCTGGGCGGCGGGCGTTCCGGTATTATCGAAACCACCTTCCGCGATGAATGCGAAACCGACCTGTTCGGTGAGCAGGCCGTGTTGTGCGGTGGCGTGGTCGAGCTTATCAAGGCCGGCTATGAAACGCTGACCGAGGCCGGATACCCGCCGGAAATGGCTTATTTTGAATGCCTGCACGAGGTCAAACTCATTGTTGACCTGATTTACGAAGGAGGCATCAAAAACATGAATTATTCGATCTCCAACACGGCGGAATTCGGTGAATATGTCTCCGGCCCGCGCGTGGTAACAGATGAAACCAAGGCGGAGATGAAAAAAATCCTTACCGACATTCAAAGCGGCAAGTTTACTGATCGCTGGATGCAAGGTGGTCAGGAAGAGATAAAAGAGTTTCGTGCCAAGTCCGACGCGCATCCCATCGAGCAGGTGGGAGCCGATTTGCGGGCCAAAATGCCTTGGATTTCTGCCAATAAGCTGGTTGATCAGTCGAAAAACTAGCGGTTTTCAAAGGCACCCCCCGAAAGCCCGATTATTGCAACTACCTGTTTGCTAAATTGCAATACTGCAGATGTGCAGATATAGTATTGCAATTATGAAAAAGCTCGACTGGGACGACTTGCGCTTCTTCTTGGCTGTCGCTGCAGCCGGTAGCCTGTCTGCGGCCGCGCGCGAATTGGGCGTCAATACCACAACCGTTTTGCGGCGCATTGCCAGTCTGGAAGAGGCATTGCAGGCGCGCCTGTTTGAACGCCTGCGTTCGGGCTATGCACTCACCCAAGAAGGTACTCGCCTGATGGAGACGCTGGAGCCGGTTGATCAGCGTTTGACCTCGCTGTCGCGCGATTTTCAGGCCGGTGCCACCTCACTGCAGGGCACGGTCAGACTGGGCGCCAGCGATATTATTGCCAGCGGTTTCGTGGCACCGTCTTTGGGCCGGTTTCGCGCCGAAAAGCCCGATATTGCGCTGGATGTTGTCACCGACCCAAGCCTCACCGGGCCGGGCGCCGCGCCACGGGTTTTGAACGCCCTGCGCGATGTCGATTTGGCTCTGCGGCTGGCGCGCCCCACGCAGGGCGACATGCTTGTGCGTAAGTTGGGCGATGTGGCCTACGGGCTTTATGCCACACCGTCTTACATTGAACGCTTTGGCACGGTGCCGATCAGCGGCGATTTGAGCGGCCATCAGATTGTTGGATTTTCGCCCGATGACCGCCCCTTGGGGCCGGTCTGGTGGTTGTCGCGCGCCGAGCGTAATGCCCGTGTGATCATGCGCTCGTCAAATGCAGCTGTTAGGCTGGGAACCGCAATGGCAGATGAGGCGCTCGCCGTCTTGCCCTGTTTTGAGGCGGATCGACTGCCGGGGCTTGAGCGCATCGCCGGTCCTGATCTTGTCGGCGCGTTGGAGTTGTGGTTGCTGACGCGTTCCGATCTGGCCCAGCTCGGTCATGTGCGCGCGGTGATGGATTTTTTGGTCGCGGAAGTCAAGGCGCGAACGCCTGAGTTGTCGGGGCGGTGATCTTGTTGAATTTGCTTGCTTCTAGGGCCGCGCTTAGATAAACAGATAGAGGTTAATACCGAAGCAAATACAGGTAGTGTGGATCTAAATGGCACATACGGGTAACACGATGACGGAACGGAGCTTGCAAGCGCAGCAGCGCAAGTTGGCATGCCTGTCCGCGCGCGTGAAATCCGATCTGGAAATCCTTCTCCTTATGTGCCCCTGAGACCGGACAGTCCATGCAATGGCGCGTTCTCAGGGGATTAAAAAAGAGAGATTAATCTATCCGGAAAGACCCGGACTTTGAGAAGGATAAACACATGACCAATCAAGCTAAACAACAAGGATCCAGCGCTGACCGCGTCTTGATTTTTGACACCACCCTACGCGACGGCGAGCAATCTCCCGGCGCCTCCATGACGCTGGGGGAAAAACTGCGTGTCGCCGAGATTTTGGACACAATGGGCGTCGACATTATCGAGGCCGGTTTTCCAATTGCCTCCAATGGCGATTTTGAGAGCGTCAGCGAGGTCGCAAAGCTGGTCGAGCAGGCCCAAGTTTGCGGCCTGGCCCGCGCCGGCGAAAAAGATATCGACCGCGCCGGTGAAGCCCTGAAGCACGCCAAAAACCCGCGTATTCATACGTTCATTTCAACCAGCCCGGTGCATATGAAACACAAGCTGCAAATGCAGCCGGACGAGGTGATGGAGGCCATTGCCTTCAGCGTTACGCGCGCGCGCAAATATACCGACAATGTCGAATGGTCGCCCGAAGACGCCACCCGCACCGACCCCGATTTTCTGTGCGCGGTCGTGGAAACGGCGATTAAGGCCGGCGCGACGACGATCAATATTCCCGATACGGTGGGCTACACCATGCCGCAGGAATATTTCGAGACTGTGACCATGTTGCGTGACCGTGTGCCGAATATCGACAAGGCCGTTATTTCCACCCATTGCCACAATGATTTGGGGTTGGCGGTTGCCAATTCGTTGGCAGGTGTTCAGGCCGGTGCCCGCCAAATCGAATGCACGATTAACGGCATTGGCGAACGCGCCGGTAATGCCGCGCTGGAAGAAATCGTCATGGCGATGAATGTACGCGGTGATTTGATGGCGCAATGGACAAACATCGAAACCACCATGCTGGCGCGCGCTTCCAGGCTGGTATCGTCGGTCACTGCGTTTCCGGTGCAATATAACAAGGCGATTGTCGGCCAAAATGCGTTTGCCCATGAAAGCGGCATCCATCAGGACGGCATGCTGAAAAACAATCAGACTTACGAGATTATGACGCCGGAAAGCGTTGGCATTTCGCAATCATCGCTGGTTATGGGCAAGCATTCGGGCCGCCATGCGTTCCGCGAAAAAATCCACGAATTGGGATATGAGCTGGGCGACAATCAGATGCAGGAAGCCTTTGTGCGTTTCAAAGATCTGGCCGACCGCAAGAAACACGTGTTTGACGATGACCTCATCGCATTGGTGGATGATGAAGTTGCCAAGGGTGTTGATGCCATCAAGCTGGTTTCCTTGCGTGTAATCTCCGGTTCCGAAGGGCCGCAATCGGCCGATCTTGAACTGGAAATTAACGGCGAAAAACATGCCGTACAAAGCACCGGGGACGGGCCTGTAGATGCCACCTTCAACGCCATCAAAGCCCTGTTTGAGCATGACGCCGTGCTGCAATTATACCAGGTGCATGCGGTGACCGAAGGCACCGACGCGCAAGCCGAGGTCAGTGTGCGGCTGGAAGAAAACGGCAAGACCGTTACCGGACGCGGCGCTGATACCGACACTATGGTCGCTTCGGCGCGTGCCTATGTCAGCGCTTTGAATAAATTAATTATCAAACGGCAAAAGACAGCACCGGACTCCGAGAGTGCCTGGTCTTCTGTCAAGGGAGTATCTGATGCTTAACAGTCTTTTAGCCATGTTTTCGGCCGATATGGCCATCGATCTTGGAACGGCGAACACGCTCGTCTATGTGAAAGGGCGCGGCATTGTTCTGAACGAACCGTCGGTGGTGGCGATTTTCGAATCCTCCGGCCGTAATCGTGTGCTGGCTGTTGGCGATGAAGCGAAAATGATGCTCGGGCGTACGCCGGGCAATATCAAAGCCATTCGTCCGATGCGTGACGGTGTGATTGCCGATTTTGATGTCACCGAGGAGATGATCAAACACTTTATCCGCAAGGTGCATAATCGGCGTTCTTTCGCCAATCCGCAAATCGTCGTGTGCGTACCGTCGGGGGCAACGGCGGTGGAGCGACGCGCCATTCAGGAAAGCGCCATGTCTGCAGGCGCGCGGCGCGTGTTTTTGATTGAAGAGCCAATGGCGGCGGCCATTGGTGCCGGTCTGCCGGTTACCGAACCGACCGGTTCCATGGTGGTTGACATTGGCGGTGGCACCACGGAAGTTGCCGTGCTGTCACTCGGCGGCATTGTGTATTCGCGCTCGGTGCGCGTTGGCGGCGACAAAATGGACGACGCGGTCGTCGGTTACATTCGCCGCATGTACAATCTCCTGATCGGCGAGGCCTCGGCGGAGCGGATCAAAAAGGAAGTCGGATCGGCCATGATCCCGACCGAGGGCTCAGGCGTCACCATTCAAATCAAGGGCCGCGATCTCATGCATGGCGTGCCCAAGGAAGTCCGCATCGGCGAGGCGCAGGTCGCCGAAGCCCTTGCCGAGCCGGTGAGCGCCATCATCGAGGCCGTCAAAGTCGCGCTCGAAGCGACGCCGCCGGAACTCGCCGCGGATATCGTCGACACCGGAATCATGTTGACTGGGGGCGGGGCGCTCCTCAAGAATCTCGATCAGGTTCTGCGTGACGAGCCCGGCCTTCCGGTCTCGGTCGCCGATGACCCGCTCTCTTGCGTGGCGCTCGGCACGGGCGCGGCGCTTGAAAACACGAAAGCAATGCGCGGCGTTCTCTCTTCCGCAATCTAGGGCGCGACCCGGATGTAGC
>CAJWBV010000030.1 GCA_913020275.1 uncultured Rhodobiaceae bacterium | reverse complement strand
AACAGGCAATTTCGACCGCCGCCCCAATGCCAGCACAATGCCTAGCGGCAAAGAAGCGGCAATGCCAGTGACAGCCACCACAAGCGTAACCAGCAACCCGCCCCAATCGGTTGTTTCAACCGCAGGCAACCCGAACAGGCCGCCGGTCAGCATGATAAAGGTGAACACAGGATAGAACCCGAGCAAAAATGCAATGTTGAAAGACTTGAGCGGTGCCGATGGCACAAGCATGGGCACAAGCCCGGCAAAGCCGAACAAAAACACAAGGTTCACCCGCCAAATTTCCGCTTCCGGGTATCGGCCATAGATAAATTGTCCCAGTTTAGCATCGATAAACGGCCAGCACGCCCCCTGCACGGGCTTCAGGCAGGCGGTTCTGTCATCTCCGGAAAAGCTCGCATTGATAAACGCCCAGTCGAGCAGCACATTGCCCAGCCAGATAATGAAGATTGAGCCCAAAACCGTAAGCGCAACATCGCCCGGCGTGGCAAACAGGTTGCGCCGTGCCCATGCCGCAAGGCCGACCGAGCTTGCAGGTGCGGGGCGAGGCGGCTTTGGTGTCCACTCAGCCATGCGTACCCCCCACCAGCGCAATGCGCGCATTGTACCAATTCATGATGAGCGAAGTGAGCAGGCTGAGCGATAGATAGATCAGCATTGTTACCAGAATGATTTCCACGGCCTGACCGACCTGTGTCAACGTCGTGCCGGCAAACACCGAGACTATATCCGGATAGGCTATGGCCACCGCAAGAGAAGAGTTTTTGGTCAGGTTCAGATATTGGCTGGTCAGCGGCGGAATAATAACCCGCAAGGCTTGTGGTACGATAACGAGATTAAGCGCTTGCGAACCGGTAAGCCCCATAGCTGCGGCGGCTTCGCGCTGGCCCCTGTCGACAGACTCGATGCCCGCCCTCACAATCTCGGCAATGAACGAGGCCGTGTACAGGCTCAACGCCAGCAACAGCGCAACAAATTCGGGAATAACACTGATGCCACCGCGAAAGTTAAAGCCCCGCAAGACCGGCATATCGAACTGGAACGGAACTCCGGCAATAAGATAGGCCGTCAGCAATGCCAGCAAGAAAAGCGTGCCCGTCGGGCGCCAGACCGACACTATATTGCCGGTCGCCACCAGTATTTGACGGGCGCGGCGCTTGAACCAGAAAAACGCCCCGACACCGACAATCACGGCGAGCAAATACCACACTGCCCCCGCACCGGCTTGTATGGCGGGCAACATGAAACCACGATTGTTCAAAAATACAACCTCGCCCAAACTGAATGACTGCCGAGGCACGGGCAAATTGCGGAGCACGCCGAAATACCAAAACATGATTTGCAACAATAGCGGCACGTTTCTGAATATTTCGATATAGACCATGGCCAATTTGCTGATCAGCCAGTTTTGCGACAACCGCCCGATGCCGATAAAGAAGCCGAGAAACGACGACGCCGCAATACCCAGCACCGACACGAGCAAAGTGTTCAAAAGCCCCACCGCCAGAACGCGGCCATAGCTGTTATCTTCGTTATAGTCGATGAGCGTCTGGTTGATACCAAAGCCTGCGCGTTCGTTGAAAAAACCGAAGCCCGAAGCGATGTTCTGGCGCTCCAAATTCGAAATGACATTACTGACCAACCAGTAAACGGCCATGAAAAGCACAAGCGCGACCAGAATCTGCGCCAGTACATCACGTAGTCCGACGCGCGCGCGCCAGCGTGCTATGATTGATCTCTCGCCCACGTAACCCTATGCGTTAACGAACCGGCGGCGCATATTGCAGGCCGCCTTGCGTCCATAATGCGTTAACCCCGCGCGCAATGCCCAGCGGCGTGGATTTGCCGACATTGCGCTCGAAAGTTTCCGAATAATTGCCGACCGTGCGGATGATATGATAGGCCCAATCATTGCCGATTCCCATATTCTCGCCGAATGTTCCGTCCACACCCAAAAGGCGCCGGATCGCCGGATTTTTGTCAGCCTTCATTTTGTCAACATTCTTCGAAGTGACCCCAAGCTCTTCGGCATTGACCATGGCAAAATGCGCCCAGCGCACAATGTCACCCCACTGGTCATCGCCCTGCCGCACAACGGGGCCGAGCGGCTCTTTGGAGATGATTTCGGGCAGCACGACATGTGCTGACGGTTCGGTAAGTTTCAGGCGCTGCGCATATAGCGCCGATTGGTCGGTGGTATAGGCATCGCACCTGCCTGTATTGTAGGCGGCTACCGCTTCGTCTGCCTTTTCAAAGGCGACAATTTCATATTCCATATTATTGGTGCGGAAATAATCGGCCGCGTTCAGTTCAGTCGTGGTGCCAAGATTTGTGCACAGCGAAGCGCCGCCAAGTTCCAGAGAGGATGTGATGCCAAGCTCTTTACGCACCATGAAACCCTGACCGTCATAATAATTCACACCGGTGAAATCAACGCCCAAACCCGTGTCACGGTGCATTGACCAGGTCGTGTTGCGCGCCAGCATATCAACCTCGCCCGACTGAAGCGCAGTGAAACGTTCCTTGGCGGAAAGCGGTGTGAACTTTACCTTTTCACTATCGCCGAAAACGGCGGCGGCTACCGCGCGGCAAATGTCGACATCCATGCCAACCCAGTTGCCTTTGTCATCGGGGTTTGAAAAACCCGGCAAGCCTTGACTTACGCCGCACTGAACATGCCCTCGTTTCTTGACAATTGACAAAGTCTCGGCGGCAACGGCACTTTGGGAAAATACACACGCACAAACAAGAACAGTGGCAACCCGAAACTGGAAGGCAAGCATCTTCATAGCGACCTCATTGATTAAATTCGCTATAACTCTAAACACTAAACATTAGGATGAAAACAGGTGAAAGATAAAACTAAGGCAATTTTGTCCGGTCGAGATCCGGAAGCCCACCAAGGGGCGGTGAACACTCCGGTCTATCATGCCTCAACCATTCTTTATCCGTCTCTGGACGCCATTCGCGGACGCGTACCGTTGGAATATACTTATGGGCGTATCGGCACGCCAACAAGCCGGGCCTTGGAAACGGCAATCGCCGAAATAGAAGGCGGTGCGGGCTGTGTGCTGACCCCGTCGGGTGCCTCGGCCGTTGCGCTTGCCATTTTGAGCGTTGTGAAATCGGGCGATCATATTTTGATGGTCGACAGTGCCTATAAGCCGACACGGCGTTTTTGCGATACCTTCTTGCGGAAACTGGGGGTTGAAACCGAATATTACGTGCCGACTATTGGCGCGGATATCAGCACACGATTACGCGACAACACCTCTTTGATTTTCACCGAAAGCCCCGGCTCGCAAACCTTCGAAGTGCAGGATATTCCGGCAATCTGCGAGATCGCCAAAGCGCGCAACATTAAAACTGCCATCGACAACACATGGGCCTCGCCATTTTATTTTGACCCATTTTCGCACGGGCTCGACCTGTCGGTTCAGGCCCTGACCAAATATGTTGTCGGCCATGCTGACGCGCTATTGGGCTCAGTGACCGCCAATGAAGAAAGTCTCAAAGCGCTCAAAAACACCCATACCGAGCTCGGTCATTGCGCGGGCCCGGATGATATCTACTTGGCCTTGCGGGGATTGCGCACCCTGCCGACCCGCCTTGCCCAGCACCAAAACAACGCGCTGGAAATAGCGACATGGCTTAACGGCCTGTCCTTTGTCGATGAGGTTTTATACCCCGCTCTGCCCGGTGCCGCAGGCCATGAATTGTGGAAACGCGATTTCAAAGGCGCGACTGGCTTGTTTGGCCTGCGTTTGGCCCCGTGTTCTGAAGATCAGCTTGCCGCCATGCTCGACAATATGCGTCTGTTCGGCATGGGATATAGCTGGGGCGGTTTTGAAAGCTTGATCGTGCCGGCTTCGGTACATCGCACAGCAGAGCTGTATGAGGAAACCGGTCAATTGTTACGACTGCATATCGGGTTGGAAGATGTCGAAGACTTGAAAGCCGACCTTGCCGACGGGTTTGCTCGCGCCGGTTACGAGACCGCCTAGAACCTCAATTCAAATCAGGGATAGAAATACCGCCCGCCACTCGGCTGTTGCAACCTCCGGCGACCTCTTGTTTCCATGTGCACGGGCGTCCAAGCCGCGTGGTTTTATTTGTCCGCTTTTAAAAACTTTTCGGCGCGTATCTCCGCTTCGGCAATCTCCTCCGGCGTCATTTGGGAAGAAAGGTCCATCAGGGCTTCCACCGCTAGGGGATAAAATCCGGCGTCGCGCGACAAAACATAATATTTATACGCCTCAACCCTATCTTGTGTAACACCAGCCTCACCAAGCTCCAAAATGGCGGCTGCGTTGAACATGGCAGCCGAATTGCCCATGGCCGCGGCGCGCAGATAAAACTGTGCGGCTTTTTCAGGGTTCCGTTCATAGCCGAAAATGCCTTCATCATAGAGCGACCCCATATCCTGAAGTCCGCGCGGGTCATCGCCCTCAACAGATGCCTCCAAATATTCCAGAGCAAGTTGCATGTCGCGCTTAACCACATTTGCGTTGGAATATTCGACACTCAGACGATAAGAAGCGCCTGCGTCACCGGCTTTGGAAGCTTTTTTCCAGTGTTGAATGGCCTCCTGATAAAGCCCGCGCTGGAACATGTCCTGCCCCTCTTCTTCGCTATAGGCTAGTGCCGCGGCAGACAGAGCAAAAGTGAGCAGAACTGCACGGGTAAAAACTCCAACAAGCGACATTATGACATTTCCTTATCCGGTGCTTCACACTTTCCTAAGTCCAAATGATATCCTAATTTAGCCTCAGTTAGCAATTTAGAAGGTCGTCATGAGCAAACTTCCGCTCCTCGGAGTCATTTGCAACCGTCGCGCACATGACGGAGGAACTCACCAGTCGGTTAATCACACCTATCTGGATGCCATTTCGGCATGGATGAACGTGCAGCCCTTACTCATTCCTGCAAACCGCACTTTCACCAACGCACAAGCTGCCGATAATCTGCTTTCGGCGGTAGATGGCCTGCTCGTAACGGGCAATCGATCCAATGTGCATCCGAAAAATTATGGAGGCACTGAAACCCCCGAGCACCCGCCTTTTGACACAGCCCGCGATACTGTCAGCCTTGAACTTATAAAACGTGCGCTAACGCGAAACATGCCGACTCTCGCCATTTGTCGGGGGTTGCAAGAATTAAATGTCGCCTGTGGCGGGTCGCTGACAGCCGGATTAAGTGGTAAGAAAAATAAGCTGGATCACCGCACTATAGAGGCCGAAGACCATGACACGGTTTATCGCGCGCGACACGGTGTTACATTTGTTGAAGACGGTTGGTGGCACAAATTGACCGACCGCACACAGGCCCAGGTAAATTCGTTACACAATCAGGCGATCGACCGGCTCGCCCAGGGGTTGGTGGCCGATGCCCATGCCGAAGACGGCACGATTGAAGCCGTCTACAAACCCGACCACAGTTTTTGTGTCGGCGTTCAATGGCATCCGGAATATCAAACAGGTGAAAATCATTTGTCCGAACCGCTGTTCGGAGCGTTCAATGCTGCCATCTGGCGGGCAGCTGCAGACAAATAAGTGGCGGGACACCCATGGAAGATGTGCTGACCCTCGCCGCAGGACCAACCGCCTTAAAACATGTTCGTGAACATGGACTGAGCCCTAATGATGTCAGCACAATATTCGGAGCGTCAGGTGCCGCCAAATGGCTGGCGATTGCAGGTCTGGACAAGGCTATTTTTGGCAACTGGATGGCGGATCGCACCGCCACCGCCCCTGTCGATCTCTATGGCACGTCTGTCGGGGCGTTTAAGCTTGCCGCCGCCGCGCGCCGCGACCCCGGCCGCTTGCTGGCAACGCTTGCCCAAGCCTATATCGCGCAGTCCTATTCCAATGCGCTGACACCCGACACAATCTCTATTGAAACACACAAAACACTCATCCAACTTCTGGGCGATGGTTCTGAGGACATGTCGCGAGGAGTTTCCGAAGTTCTGACCAGCCCGCATTATCATCTCCATATCGGTGCCGTGCGCGCGCATGGCTTACTCAATAGCGACCGGCGTAGCGGGAAAATTATGGCTCTGACGCACGGTTTCCTGCGCTCGGCAGGCGGCCGCAATGCCCTGCACGGCATGGCGGAGCGCGCGGTTTTTTCCGACCTGCGCAGCAACCTCCGCTTTGAGGCGCGCGACGGTTTTCCGGTTAACCATCGCAGACTGACGGAGCAAAACTTCTATGATGCCTTGCGGGCATCAGGCACCATTCCCGTTTACATGCGGCCAGTTCATTTCGCCGAAGACCCGCGGCACAGCTATCTGGATGGTGGACTGCTGGACTACCACCCCGTGCCGGGCAGTTTCTGGCCAACATCAGCCGGCATTGTTTTGTACCCGCATTTTTATGACCATTTCAAAATTCGCTGGTTTGACAAATTTGCCCCGTGGCGCAAGGCAGGGTCCCATCTGCTTGAAAATGTCGTTATGATCGCGCCCAACCCTGACTTCGTGCGGGCCCTGCCGGATGCAAAACTGCCCTCGCGCCAGGACTTTACCAAGTACAGACGGCGCGAAGATGTGCGCTTTGACAAATGGCAAACGATTGTCCGGCAAAGCGATGTGCTCGGCGAGCGCTTTTTGGAGCTCTGCAAAACCGGCGACATCGCCGCCCATATCCACCCATTATAGCCTCCCGGATTATGCCCTTTGAGGGTGCGCGCAATTTCCTGTGCATGGGCGGGCGCCTTTCTTGCCCAGACGGAGTTTAGCGATTCTTGGTGCGGGCGAGAATTTTCAAAAAATCTATTTTTGCAGGTCCTTGGCCCGAGTGGGTCACGCACTTGAAGTGACGCAATACGTGGCATACTGTGCGTAAAAAGGGAGAAACCCATGCAGGCAATTGAAAGCACAAGCCCGCTCATCGTTTATATTGACATAAAAAGCCCTTATGCCTTTGTTGCCATCAAGCCGATATTGGCACTGGAAGCGCGCCTACAAACCGAGTTTGACTGGCGCCCTCTCACCCTCAATATCCCCAGCTATCTGGGCTCGGCGAAGAAGAGCAAAGGCAAAGTCGTGCAATCGGAGCGCACCCCCGCGCAATGGAACAATGTGCGCTACGCCTATCGCGACACGCGCCGCTATGCCGAGCGGCAGGGCTATATGCTCAAAGGCACCGAAAAAATATGGGATTCATCGACCGTCAATATCGGCATTTTATGGGTCATGCAAAACGCCCGCGACCGCTTGGCCGACTATCTGGAAGCCGTATACCGCCCGTTTTGGCAACGCGAACTCGACATTGAAGACGTTGGCGTCGTTGAAACAGCTTTGCGCGCGGCGGACGTGCCGGTCAAGGGGTTTGCGGATTTCGCAGGCTTTAATGGTGTAGGCCGCGTGGCGCATGACGCGCTGCAAGAGCAACTGCATCCGGCCGGCATTTACGGTGTGCCGAGCTTTGTGTTTGACGGACAGGTCTTATTTGGGCGCGAACATCTGCCATACGTCAGCTGGTACCTTGACGGGCGTAAGGGTACGGCCCCTGATATAGCGTATGAATTATAATGCATGAGTTGGGCATGATGCACCTTTACATTGATTTCAAATGCCCTGCCGCTTATCTCGCGCTTAAACCGACACTTGCGCTTTGCGAAGAATTTGGCATACCCGTAAATTGGCATGCCATTCGCAGTTATCAGAGCCCGCTAATGCAGGAAAAGCCGGACGAGGAAGTGGGTGAGCGACACCGTCGCGTGCGCGCTTTGGCACGCCGAAAAACCCACATGCTTTATGCCGAAATACAAAACCTGCCTTTGCAGTTTAGAAACCCACCGACCAATACGGATATGGCTCTGGCCGCGCTGTCCCTGTTGAACGAAAGCGGCGCAGATCCCTTGCCTTTTGTCACCGCTGCGTTTGACGCTTATTGGACCGGAGATGCTGACCTGAATGACGCGGCGGTCGTTGCCAAACTTTCAGGTGCGCCTACTTTTCCGGATAATGATGAAAAT
>CAJWBV010000029.1 GCA_913020275.1 uncultured Rhodobiaceae bacterium | reverse complement strand
CGCATGATTGTCTGGCGCCCCTAAGTTTTGCCAGCCACGGCTATGAGGCGTTTCACCTGCTCATGCCGCTATATGTCTGCCGCAAATGGTCGGGCAATGCCACAAGCCGTGAGGGACAAAATCTGAAATGGGTTTTCCCGCGCGAATTATATGATATCGACATGCCGCCGGCGGATATCCCGCTTATCGCCATTTTGCGCGACACGCTATAATCTGCTCTATAGTTTGCGCTCGACCGTGCCCAGTGCTTCGGCAAGGCTGGCCTTTGCGCTGCCGGGTTTGAGCGGTTGTTGCTGGCTTTCATGCGGGGCCCAACCCGCCAGATAACAAATATCGAAAAGTGCGCGGCACTTGCCGTCGGCGCGTTGTTCCATCTCGTTATAAATCTCGCATGCCCGCATCAGCACATCGCGGCGCAGTGTGGCCGAAACCCGCGCTGTCAGAACATTGCTCTCGCCCATGCCCTGCAGGTCGTTCAGAAGATCGATCGGCGTCGGGTAAAAAACCTCAACCGGATGACTGTCAGCTACCGGTAGGGCAAAGCCCGCGCGTTGCAAAAGCCCGCTCAAATCCGCCAGATCGGGGAATGGGTGCACATGCGGGCGAACACCCGGCAGCAATTCAGTCTCAGCCGCGACCAGCGCATGACGCAGGCTTTCCAAGGTGCGTCCGCCCGGCAGCGCAGCCAGAAAAAAGCCGTCAGGCTTCAAAATTTGGCGAATTTGTATCAAGGCACCGGGCAAGTCGTTGACATGGTGCAAGCCCCAGAGTGCCACGACCAGATCAAAGCTCGCTTCGGCGAAGGGCAGGCGCTCCTCGTCGCACACCAGGCCGCGTCCGTTATCGGGCACGAGATATGCGCTCAGATCAGCGTGATACAGCCTGCCGATATGGCCTTCATCGGGGTGTTCTGAGTGCACGGCTTCAATAATCCCGCCGCTGCTGCCCAAGCACAAGCCGGTTGAAAATTTGCGTGCAACACCGGCAATGCGGTCCCTCAACTCGTTCCCGACATGGCGCAGCAGAAAATCATGGGTGCCGAAATTGCGCGTGAGGCCCGCCGCGCGCGCGCGATTGCGCGCCAACCGTTTGCGGTCAAAAATCTGGGGGACATTGTCTGCCATCGCGTGCAATATGGCATTTGTGGACAGAAAAACAAAAATAAACCTGCCGCAATTTCTGGCCTCGATGGTCGATTTTGTCATTCCATCAGCCTGTCCGGTGTGTCGGAAGCTGGTCGGTGGCAATGATGGTGTCTGCGCGGCGTGCTGGCGTGATCTTGAATTCATCACGCCGCCCATCTGCCACCGCACCGGCGTGCCGCTGGCCGAAGACCCCGGGCCGGAAGGTGCAGGTCTTGCGGCCATTATAAATCCACCGCCCTATCATCGCGCCCGCGCACCGCTCAAATATACCGGCATTGGCGCACAACTCATCCGGCGTATGAAATATGGCGACCAGAGCGAATTGGCCGCATTGCTGGCGCCATTGATTTTGCGGTCGGCGATGCCTTTGTTTGCCTCCGCCGATCTATTGGTGTCGGTGCCCATGCATCGCTGGCGTTTGGCGCGGCGACCGTTCAACCAGTCGGTGGAACTGGCGCGTGCCCTGTCAAGGCTGACGGGTGTACCGATGCAGGTGCAAGTGCTTGAGCGCCACCGTGCAACGGCGCAACAGGTGGGGCTAACCCGCGCCGTGCGGCGCACAAATTTGCGCGGTGCGTTTCGCGTGCACGAAGCTGAAAAAGCCGGGCTTGCCGGTCGTCATATATTGCTGGTCGATGATGTTTTGACCACACGCGCAACGGTGGAAGCATGCACCCGCACGCTGTTACGCGCCGGTGCGGAGGCGGTTGATGTCGTCACTTTGGCGCGGGTTGTTATGCCCGAAACTTTGGCTGTATGATGGGCTTATGACCCATTTAAGTGTTGCCTGCGTCCAGTTGTGTTCCGGATGCGACCCGGCGGACAATATGGCCGAGATCGACCGTCGTGTCAGATTGGCGGCCGCGGCCGGCGCACGCCTTGTCGCTCTGCCGGAAGCATGTACTTTTATGGAAAAAAACCGTGCCGCCATGCGCGCGCGCCTGTTCACCGAGCAAAAAAGTCCGCAAGTGGCGGCTTTCGCTGAACTGGCGCGCGCGCTGGGTGTGTGGGTGCTGGCCGGGTCGCAATTTCTGGCCGATGAAGATGACGCGGCTGTCAATCGCTCGCTGGTTTTTGCGCCCGACGGCACAATTGCGGCGCGCTATGACAAAATTCACATGTTCGATGTCACCCTGCCGAATGGCGAGGTGCATGCCGAGTCGCAAAGCTATAAGGCCGGCACCAAAGCCGACATGGTGGAGGTGGATGGCGTGTGGCTCGGCCTGTCGATTTGTTATGATATGCGCTTTCCGGCCATGTACCGCGCGCTGGCAAGCGCCGGAGCGCAGGTTTTGTCGGTGCCAAGCGCGTTCACGCAAGTGACCGGCGAAGCGCATTGGCATGTATTGTTGCGTGCGCGCGCCATTGAAAATGGCGCTTATGTGTTGGCACCGGCCCAGATGGGCACCCATGAAAACGGTCGCCGAACATTCGGCCATAGCCTGATCGTTGACCCCTGGGGCACGGTCATTGCCGAGGCGGGGGCTGATGATGATTTTGTCATGGCCGAACTGGACATGGCGGCGGTCGACAAAGCCCGCCGCGCGCTGCCGGTATTTGCCCATGGGCGCAGTTTTTCCTTATCCGACAAAAGTGAGCCCGTGCATGATTAAATATCGTCTTATTTGCGATGAGGGTCACGAATTTGATGCGTGGTTCAGATGCAGCGCGACATTTGAAGACCAGCGCAATGGTGGCCAGTTGACATGCGCCGTTTGTGGGTCGCGCAAAATTGACCGCGCGGTGATGGCACCGGCGCTGGCGCGCAGCAGCGGCAATTTGATGACCGAGGAAGACAAAGAAAAACGCGACATGGTTGAAAAGCTGGTCGACCATGTCGAACGCGATTTTGATTATGTCGGCGAAGACTTTGCCGACGAAGCCCGCAAAATCCATAAAGGCGAGGCGCGCCCGCGCGAAATTTACGGCGAAACGACATTGAGCGAAGCCCAAGATTTGTTGACCGAAGGCGTACCGGTGGCACCATTGCCCAGACCACCCCGCAAAAAAGACTGATATTCAGCCCGTCTCCGGCCTTTGGGCAACGCCCATATAATTGACGCCAAGATCGCCGCTGCGCTGCCATTTGTTCAACAGCGGGTTGAAGGAAACGCCCGTCATGCGGACCATATCGAGGCCGCTTTTTCGGGTCATGTCTTCAAGCTCGCGCGGGGTGATGAATTTTTCCCACTCATGCGTGCCTTTCGGCAACCAGCCCAGCACATATTCCGCGCCGACAATCGCCAGCGCATAGGCTTTCAACGTGCGGTTGAGTGTGGCGAGAAACATAATGCCGCCCGGTTTTAAAAGTCTGGAGCACTGGTCAATAAAGGCGGGCGGGTCGGCCACATGCTCGATGACTTCCATGTTCAAAATAACGTCAAAGCTGCGTCCGGCATCGACCAGCACGGCGGCGGTGGTTGCCTGGTAGTCAATGTCCAGATTTTGTTCGGCGGCGTGAATGCTTGCGGTTTTGATGTTTTCTTCGCTGGCATCGGCTCCGGTAACAGTGGCACCCAGCCGACACATGGGCTCGGAGAGCAAACCGCCGCCGCAGCCAATATCCAGTAAGTCGAGGCCGGTAAAGGGTGTCTGGCTGAGCGCATCAAGCCCTTTGAAATGGCAGACCTCGCGGCGAATATAGTCCAGCCGTACCGGATTAAATTTATGCAAAGGCCTAAATTTGCCGCGCGGATCCCACCATTCGGCGGCCATTGTCGAAAATTTGGCAATTTCTTCCGGATCGACGGTTTCGGCTGGTTTTTGCATCTGTGCAGTCCTTCGGGCGGGGCAGGATGTTGCCATTATGCCGCATAATCGTGTAAGGGTTGCCGCGCATGTAACGAACGCCAGCTTATTACTAACATATAGACCGTAAGCCGGCGAAGGGAAACGGGCACGTCATGGCACGTATCGTGATGAAATTCGGTGGCACTTCGGTTGGGGATATTGCGCGTATCCGCAATGTTGCCGCGCATGTGAAGCGCGAGTTTGATGCCGGACATGATGTGGCGGTTGTGGTTTCGGCAATGTCCGGTGAAACCAACCGTCTGGTCGGTCTGACCCGCGATATTGCGCGCGTGCATGATGCGCGTGAATATGATGTCGTGGTCTCTGCCGGAGAACAGGTAAGTGTCGGCCTGCTGGCCATGGCCTTGCAGGATATCGGGGTTGCCGCGCGCAGTTGGCTCGGCTGGCAAATTCCGGTCAAGACAAGCGATGTGCATGGCGCGGCGCGCATTTCCAACATAGATGCAAGCGCCATTACCGCCCTGTTTGAGGAAAAGCGCGTGGCGGTGATAGCCGGATTTCAGGGTGTTTCATCCGCCGGCCGGCTGACGACGCTTGGGCGCGGCGGTTCCGACACCAGCGCCGTGGCAGTGGCCGCGGCGATCAATGCCGACAGATGTGATATCTATACGGATGTTGACGGGGTTTACACAACCGACCCGCGTCTGGTGCCCCAGGCCGGCAAGCTGGAACGCATCAGCTATGAAGAAATGCTCGAAATGGCATCGCTGGGCGCAAAAGTGCTGCAAACACGCTCGGTGGAGCTGGCCATGACCCGGCATGTGCGCCTGCAAGTGCGCTCAAGTTTTGATGCGCCGGATGCCCCGGAGCCACAGAACGGACTTGCAGGTACGCTGATTTGCAATGAGGATGAAATTATGGAACAGGAAATTGTCAGCGGTATCGCCTATGCGCGCAGCGAGGCGAAAATCACCTTGTTGGGCGTTGCCGACCAGCCGGGTATTGCCGCACGCATTTTCGGCCCGTTGGCGGATGCGAGCATAAATGTTGACATGATCGTGCAAAATGTTGCCGCCGACGGCGCAAAAACGGATGTGACTTTTACCGTCTCGCAAGATGAGTTGGAGCGCACCATGGATGTCATTGCCCAAATCCGAGAAGATATTGACTGTGCCGATGTCAACACGGCCCCCGACATGGCGAAAATTTCAATAGTCGGTGTCGGCATGCGCAGCCATGCCGGTGTCGCGCAGAAAATGTTTACCGTGCTGGCTGACAAGGGCATTAATATTCACGTGATCTCCACATCCGAAATTAAAATAAGCGTGTTGATCGACAGTGATTATGCCGAGCTTGCCGTTCGCGCCCTGCATAGCGCTTACGGTCTCGACGATGAAACCGTCGACGCCTAGCGAAAAACGAAGGCAGACCTATGCCGTTAACACTTGAAGGCCCCAGAATTCTATTGCGCCGTTTGCGTCAGGTCATGGCCGATGGTGGCGACAGGCAGACACGGCTCGACAAAATCGTCGAATTGATTGCGGCCAGCATGAACGCTGCCGTTTGCTCGGTTTATTTGAAGCGCGGTCGTGAGGCACTGGAATTATGCGCGACGGAAGGGTTGAATCCGGACGCGGTACACCAGACGGTTTTGCGGGTCGGCGAGGGGCTGGTCGGCGATATTGCCCAACACGCCCGACCGCTCAATTTGTCTGACGCGGCCGCCCACCCGCGGTTTGTTTACCGACCTGAAACGGGCGAGGAAAACTACAAATCTTTCGTTGGTGTGCCGGTTTTGAGCGGCGGCAATGTGACCGGCGTTTTGGTGGTGCAAAATGTAACCCAACGCAGCTTTGTCGATGAAGAAGTTGAAGCCCTGCAGACCGTGGCCATGGTGCTTTCGGAAATGTTGACAGCGAGCGGTGAGGCGCAAGCCGAGCCTGCATTGCCGCCCGAAGCGGCGCGGCAATTTTCTGGCATCGGGCTGACCGACGGCATGGCCATGGGCCATATCGTATTGCATGAACCGCGTATTGAAGTGACCAAACTCATCAGCGACGATCCGGACGAAGAAATGCGCCGGCTTGAAGCCGCAATTTATGATTTGCGCCGCAATGTCGACCGCATGCTGGCAACCGATGACGTGTCGCATGCCGGTGAACATCTGGCGGTTCTGGAAGCCTATCGGATGTTTGCCAATGACCGCGGCTGGTTGCGGCGCATGCAGGATGCTGTGCGCACCGGTCTGACCGCCGAGGCGGCGGTGGAGAGTGTGAACAATGCCATGCGCGCGCGGCTGGGCGGCGAGCGCGATATTTATTTGCGCCAGCGCCTGCATGATTTCGAAGACCTGTCCAACCGCCTGCTGCGGATTTTGTCGGGTCGGGCGCAACTGGCCTCCGAAGACAAGCTGCCGCGCGACGCCGTGCTGGTTGCCCGCACCATGGGGCCCGCCGAATTGCTCGATTATGACCGCCGCAAACTACGCGGGCTAATTTTGGAAGAGGGCGCGATGGGCGCCCATGTCGCGATTGTGGCGCGCGCGCTCAATGTTCCGATGATGGGCAGTGTGCGCGGCATCGCCGATATTGCCCGCGACGGGCAGGAAGTTATTCTGGACGCCGACCAAGCCGAGGTGCATGTCAATCCGCCGGCAGATATTGTCGATGCCTATTCCAACCGGGCGCGCCTGCGGGCGCGGCGGTTGAAACGCTATGCGCGTCTGCGTGGCCTGCCGGCGGTGACGCGCGATGGTGTGCGCATTCGCCTTGATATGAACGCGGGCCTTTTGGTCGATGTCGAAAGAATTGACGAAAGCGGGGCAGACAATATCGGCCTGTTTCGCACGGAATTGCAATTTATGGTTGCGGCACGTCTGCCGCGGGTTAACGAACAACAGGCTGTTTATGAGCGCGTTTTGAAAGATGTTGGCGGGCGTCAGGTTGTGTTCCGCACGCTCGACATTGGTGGCGACAAGGTTTTGCCCTATCTCCGGTCAAATCAGGAAGAAAACCCGGCCATGGGCTGGCGCGCTATGCGAATGGCACTGGACCGGCCGGGCTTGATCCGCTATCAGTTGCGCGCCCTGTTGCGCGCGTCGGCGGGGCGTGAATTGTCGATTATGTTTCCGCTCATCACCACGCTGGCCGAATTTGAGGCAAGCCGCGAACTGCTTGATTTGGAGGTTGCCCGGCTGGCAAAATTCGGACGCCCCGGACCGGAGCGCATCAAGGTTGGCACCATGCTTGAAGTGCCGGCACTGGTTTGGCAACTCGATCAGCTTTTGCCGCGAATCGATTTTCTGTCGGTCGGGACGAATGACTTGATGCAATTCTTTTTTGCCGCCGACCGCGGCAATCCTATGACCGGCACGCGTTATGGCATGTTGAGTGTTGCACCTTTGCGTATGTTGGATCACGTGCGTGACATCTGCGAAAGTCATAATGTGCCGGTGTCGCTGTGCGGCGAAATGGGGGGCAAACCGCTGCAGGCCATGGCTTTGCTGGGTTTGGGTTTTCGTCGGTTTTCAGTACCTTCGGCGGCTATTGGGCCGGTCAAGCGCATGTTGCGTTCCGCCCATACCCAGCGCCTTGAGACGGCTGTTCGCGAAGCGCTGGATAAGTCGGCATACGACATACGTGCCGAACTGGAAAACATCGCCAATAGACAGGGTATCAAGCTGTGATATGTTACTGCCAATGCTGGATTAATTTGAGTCATTGCTTATGAGCGAAACGGTTAACGACGATTTTGAACTGGGAATCGGCACTGCCCTGCGCGATGCGCGGGTGGCGCGTAATTTGTCGCTTGCCGAAGTGTCGGCCTTGTTGCGCATTCGCGAAGCCCATCTGGAAGCGATCGAATTGGAAGATTTTGAACAGCTTCCGGGCAATGTCTATGCGATCGGCTTTATCCGCACCTATGCCCAATATTTGGAGCTCAATGAAAGCGATTTGATCATGCGCTTCAAGGCGGCGTCGGTCGAATCCGGCATGGCCGACATGGTGTTTGAAGAAGAAGAAGAAACCGAACAAATTTCCGGCGCGCTGAAAATCAGCCTGCTGGTTGTCGGGGCGCTGGTTGTCTATGTGCTGTGGTTGGTGGCCGGCACGCAAAATGATGGCATTACCGTCAGCACGGTCGTGCAAACACCCGCAGCGCCGGTCGAAGCGCCTGCCGCACCGACACCACCGGCGGTGGTCGCGGATGAAGCCGCCGCCGCCTCTGC
>CAJWBV010000028.1 GCA_913020275.1 uncultured Rhodobiaceae bacterium | reverse complement strand
GTCGTAAGCGCGGTTTCGGTCACGCCCTCCGCCGCGCGGTCGACAATCACCAGCCTGTTACCGGCGGCGAGCAAAAAATGCGTCGCGATTTCGGCACCCAAGACAAAGCTTCCACGCCCCGTCACCGTGGCCTCGGTAATCTTCAGCCCCGCCCCTTCGCGCGCGCCGACGGCTTCCGTCACGCCAACGCCCATGACGACATCACCTCCCGCAATGCGCCCTAGCCAAACATTGCGCTGATCGGCAGTCGCCCCAACATTCAGCCCCGCTACAGCCATGCCATAAGCCGGCGTGAAGGCCGACGGCGTCACAAAACGCCCCAGCATTTCCTGTATCAACGCGGCCTCAAGCACGCCCATACCGAGCCCGCCTTGCGCTTCCGGTATAAGAACCAACGGTACGCCCAAATCCATCAACCCGCTTTGTAATTGGCCGGCCAGCGCGTCATCGCCCTCGGCATAGACGCGCACATGCTCAAGCTCGGATTGGGCTTCCAGAAACCGGCGCACGGAATCCTGCAACATGATTTGATCTTCGGATAATCCAAAATACATGGGCGCAATCCTATTTCTTGGCGACTTTGGGCTCGCGCGGCATTTCAAGGCCGCGTTCGCTGATGATGTTTTTCTGAATTTGTGCCGAGCCGCCGCCGATAATCAAACCGAGGTCGAACATATAAGCGGTCTGCCACATGCCATGGTCGCGGATGAAGGGGCTGTCCTCGAACAAAATGCCATACTCCCCCATCACGTCGATTGCCAGCTCTGCCAGCCTGTGATTAAGCTCACAGCCCTGCAGTTTGACAATCATGCCCGCCATGCCACCCGACTTCTTCTGTGTTGCATTCGTTGTCAGGCGCATACCATTGAATTTCATAGCAAAAACTTCAGCTTGTAATGCAATCAGACGATCGCGATAAACCGCATTATCCATCAGCGGTGCGCCGTCGACAGTTTCTTTCTGCATAATCTCGGCAATCGAGTTCAAGCGCGACAGTGCCGCATCGGGGTCGCCCAACATGCCACGCTCATGGGTGAGCGTGGCATTTGCCACCATCCACCCCTCGCCGCGCTGGCCGACAATCTGGTCGGCGGGCACACGAACATCGGTGAAAAACACTTCGTTAAATTCAGCCTGCCCTGTCATCGTCATCAGAGGGCGCACCTCGATACCGGGTGTATCCATCGAAAACAGCAGATAGCTGATGCCCTGATGCTTGGGCGCATCAGGTTCGGTGCGCACCAGGCAAAAAATCATATCCGCCTGCGCCGCCGTGCTCGTCCATATCTTCTGGCCGTTGACCACAAAATGATCGCCCTCCAAAACCGCCGATGTGCGCAAAGCGGCAAGGTCAGACCCGGCACCGGGTTCCGAATAACCCTGACACCACACCATCTCGCCTGTCAGTGTCGGTTCGATATATTTTTGCTTCTGCTCTTCCGTGCCCAGTTCAAGCAGGGTCGGCACAAGCATGTTGATGCCCTGACCCGATATGCCGCCGGGTATTTTGGCGCGCGAAAACTCCTCGGCGATAATCCGGCTTTTCAGCGCGTCGGGTGCCGCGCCATGGCCGCCATATTCCTTCGGCAGTGTGCGGGCGGCATAGCCGTGTTCGAGCAGAATTTTCTGCCATGCTTTTCTTTTTTCACTGCGCACGCCCCGGTCCGACATGCGCGGCGCGCTGTCCTTATGGGTCTCCAGAAAGTCTCGCACCTCGGCGCGAAACGCCTGATATTCCGGCGTGAAGTCTAGGTTCATGGGTTTCTCCCGCGTTCAGTCTCGTAAATGATTGCAAAAATCCTAGCCGCTTGTTTCGGGCAGAGCAATCATAGAAACGCAAAAACAGGGACTGACCTGTCGCCGCAGGTTATGTATGATGCCGGCAGAGGAAAAAATGAATCAAACGCTGATCGAGCGCTATATCGGCTTACGGCTGCTGCGGACATTTTTGGTTGTCACGCTTGTGTTTACGCTTGTTGTTTGGCTGATACAAACGCTCAACCTGATTGACAATATCGGAGGCAAGGGAACAACCATAGTCAGTTTCCTAGGCATTAGCCTGCTCGGTATCCCGAGCTTGCTGAGCTATATTCTGCCCCCCGCCCTGCTGATTGCCGTGCTGACGCAAATGATCAGATTGTTACAAGATCACGAATATTTCGCTCTGAGCGCGGCAGGCTTCAGCCCGCGACGGCTGCTACAACCCATATTGTTGATCGTCGGCTTTCTTGTTGTCATTCAATTATTGCTGTCATTTCTTATAGCCCCAACAGCGACGCATTTTTTGCGGCAACAGAAAAACGCCGTGAGTAAAAACTTTGTGACGGACGCCTTCGCACCTGGAAGTTTTCAGGATATAGCCCCCGGCATCACCGCATTTGCCGACAGCCTCTCGGAAACGGGCGAATTACAACAAGTATTGATTTATGACTATTCCGATATCTCCCGCCCCGTTACCTATACGGCGCGCGAGGGGCGCATTACACGCACCGGCCCCAAAACCTTTTTTCTGCTGTCGGACGGGCATATTCACGATGACAATGACGCGCAAGACAATCGGGGGCTAATTGTATTTTCGGAATATATTTTGCCGCTGAACGCGGACGCACAGGAAAGCTCAACCGTTCTCATGCGCCCGCGCGACACAACGATATTCCAGATACTCAATCCACCCGCCGCCGCGCTTCAACAAAAAGATTTTCTGCCGCGCATGTATAAAAGCGCGCGCGAGCGTGTCGCCAATATTACAACGCTTCTGGTCTTTGCGTTTTTGGGCTTCGTGGTCGCCACGACCGCGGGCATGCAACGAACTGGGTATGGGCGTCAGGTCATGATCGCGTCGAGTTTCGCAATTATCTATCAGATCGGCATTTTTGCACTGTCCGGGGATGGCACGAAAAACGGTCTTTCCATTATCTATCTTGGCCTATGGTTCTGCCTGTATGCCGGCGTATGCGTCTGGCTTATTTTTGCGCCGGGCCTGCGTTTGTTTGCGTGGGCGGCAAGGAGGCAGGCCCAATGACAGCACCGATTAAATTGAGCCTCTATCTGATCCGGCGTTTCACAATATGGCTGCTGGTTACAGGCGCAGCATTTTCGCTACTTATATTTCTTGGCGATTTTCTCGACATGCTCAAACTCGCAAGCAAATTTAATCAGGGAAATCTGCAAGCGGCATATTTCACCGTGTTGCGTTTTCCGTTTTTGCTGATTGATTTGATGCCCTTCATCATGCTTTTCGGCACGGTGTTTTGCCTGCTGAGTTTGAGCGAAAGTCGCGAGCTTGTAGTGGTTCGCGCGGCAGGGCTGTCAGTTTGGCAGTTTATTCTGCCCTTGCTGGGCTTCACGCTTTTAATGGGCTGCGTTGTGCTGGCCTTTCTCGACCCCGTCGGCACCGCCAGCTATCAAAAATTCCGCCAGATTGAGAACCAGTTGCGCCCGAATACGCCATCGCTTGATATTAGCGGCAGCGGCCTGTGGTTGCGCGAAATGAGTCCCTCAGGTGATCGCATTTTGCATGCGACACGCATTATTGACGAAAAAAATCTGCTGCTCGAACAGACCAATTATCTGATCTATGACGCCGCTGGCAATTTGAGCAAGCGCGTGCGGGCACAAAAAGCGTCTATCATTGACGGCGAATGGGTGTTTGAACGGGCGGAAGTGCATGAGATGTCGGGCAACATCACCAAACGCAAACGCCTGCAACTCGACACAGCATCGGAAATAACCGATCTGCAGGAGCATTTCCGTCATCCGAATACGCTGTCAGTGTGGTCATTGCCCCGATATATTTCTGCAGCAGGCGATACGGGAATCGACACGACTGGCCACAGGGTTCGGCTCTATACCATGCTGACCCTGCCCTTCATGCTGATGGCAATGGTGCTGGTGGCGGCCAGTTTTTCGCTTCCAACAGGTCGCCTGTTATCCAGCGGACGCACCATCGGTTATGCAATCTTGTTCGGCTTCCTGCTGTTTATCTTCGGCAAATTCGTCGCCAAACTCAGCGAGTTGAACATTTTGCCGATCCTGCTTGCCAGTCTTGCGCCGCCCATGATTGCCACCCTTCTGGCCACCACCCTGCTGCTTGAGGCCGAAGATGGCTAGCGCGACCGACCCTTGGGCGAGCCTTGAGATTTGCCAAGAATTGGGGCACATTCCGGCCCAGGGAGAACAAGCCTATGGCTGAAATATCGATGGGTTCGGGCTTTGCCCCCCATTCCGAAGCGGACTGGCTGGCCGCGGTCGAAACGGCGTTGCGCGGTAAGGCTTTCGACAGTCTGACGACCAAAGATGTCGATGGCATTATCCGCCAGCCGCTTTATACAGACGCAGCCCACAAAACCTCCGACACAACTGCCGGATTGCCCGGCCTTGCGCCGTTCACCCGAGGCGCCCAAGCGGTTTCGGACAAATATTTGCCCTGGCATATTGCCCAACGTGTTGTGGTTGGCCGCGGGGCTGGCGACAATGAGCATATTCTGACAGACCTTGCTGGCGGCGTGAGCGCGCTATTGCTCGATTTTTCAGCGACAAAATCTATTTCCGCCGACGAATTGGATTCTCTGCTTGAGGGTGTCATGCTCGACATTGCGCCCGTCGTGCTGGCACCGGCAGCTTGCGGGGTTGACAGCATTTTGGCCTTTCTTGACCTGCTGGCGCGCCGCCATGAAGATAGCCAATCCTTTCGAGCGCATCTTAATTTCGATCCCTTCGCTGTGGCGCTGGCCGACGCCGGGCTTGTGTCTTCACAAGGCCTTGAGACACTGGTGACGCGCGCGGCAAACCTGCCCGGACTTGACCTGATGACAGCTTCGGGCGCGGCGTTTCATAATGAAGGCGCGGCCCCGTCGGATGAACTGGCCTATATGCTTGCCGCGCTGACGGAAAACCTGCGCATTTTGGAAGCCCACGGGCTTCTTCCCGGAGAAGCCCTGCCCCGCATTACCCTGACGCTGAGTGCGGATACCGATTTCTTCATGGCCATTGCCAAGATCCGCAGTGCGCGGCAACTTTTTCACATGGTCGCCAAAAATATCGGTTGCGCGCATATCGCGCCGATCATTCATTGCGAAACCAGCCAACGCGCCTATTCGCGGCTCGACCCTTGGGTGAATATTCTGCGCGCGACCGTTGCCACGCTGGCCGCCGGCATTGCAGGAGCCGAGCTTATCAGCGTCGCCCCCTGTTCTGCCACCAGCGACAGCGACAATATGCTGACGCGTCGCATCGCCCGCAACACGCAGATTATTCTGCAGGAAGAAAGTCATATCGGCCATGTGTCGGATGCCGCGGGCGGAAGTTGGTATGTTGAAACCCTGACCCAACAGCTGACCGAGCAGGCCTGGGCCATGTTCCAATCCATCGAAGCGGCGGGCGGGCTGACCGAGCAAGTGAATGATGGCAGCGTGCGCGCGCAGTTGGACGCGCGTTGCCGCGACTATGAAGCGCTGGTCGAAACACGCGATCTGCCGCTGGTCGGCGTCAGCGAATTTCCCAATCTCGACGAAGCACCCCTGCCGGCACCCGCCACCGCCCAAAGCGGCTATCGCCATGCCCAAAAGTTTGAGGCCCTGCGCGATCTCGCCGAACGCGTTAAACCGAAAGTCTTTCTGGCGTGTCTTGGCACTGCGGCGACCTTCACGCCACGCGCCAATTTTGCCGCCAATACATATGCCACGGGTGGCATGCACGCAGTAACCGGCGCAGGCGGCTCAGATATTGCCGCCATTGCACAAGAGTTTGCCGATAGCGGTGCTAAAATTGCCGTTATCTGCGGCACGGACGACGATTATGGGGCTCACGCGGGTGAGCTTGCCGAGGCGCTTCGCAATGCGGGAGCCGCGCATCTCGCGCTGGCCGGACGACCGCGCGACATAGCCGCCATTGACGATTATTGCTTTGCGGGCGGGCCGACATTGAGTTTCGTACAAAAGGTGCTCGCGCGGCTGGGGTTGGAGACAGACGCATGAGCCGCATTCCGGATTTTTCCAAAATCAAACTTGATACCGGCCTGTCGGCTGACCTTGCAGATTGGGAACGCGCCGCACTGGACATGCAAAGCCGGGGGCAAGGCGCAACCATTCGGCAAACACCCGAAGGAATCGACATTAAGCCGCTCTACACCGAGGGCGACCGGCGCGACCTGCCTTATCTCGACAGCTATCCGGGGCTTGCGCCCTTCACGCGCGGGCCTTACGCGACCATGTATGTCAACAAACCGTGGACGGTACGCCAATATGCCGGCTTTTCGACCGCCGAGGCCTCAAATGCGTTTTACCGGCGCAATCTGAAGGCCGGGCAAAAAGGCTTATCGGTCGCCTTTGATCTGGCAACGCATCGCGGCTATGACAGCGACCACCCGCGCGTTTCCGGCGATGTCGGCATGGCCGGTGTCGCGATTGACAGTATTTTGGACATGCGCACTCTTTTTGCCGGAATTCCGCTTGATACGATGAGCGTTTCCATGACCATGAACGGCGCCGTGTTGCCGGTGATGGCGCTTTATGTTGTGGCCGCCGAGGAACAGGGCGTCGGGCCTGAAAAACTGGCCGGTACCATTCAAAACGACATTCTCAAAGAGTTTATGGTGCGCAACACCTATATTTACCCGCCGCAGCCTTCAATGCGCATTATTTCCGACATTTTCGCCTATACCTCGCAGCACATGCCGAAGTTTAATTCGATTTCAATCTCCGGCTATCACATGCAGGAAGCCGGGGCGACGGCTGATCTGGAACTCGCCTACACACTGGCCGATGGTGTCGAATATGCCCGCGCAGGCATGGCAGCCGGACTGGATATCGACACATTCGCGCCGCGCCTTTCTTTCTTCTGGGCCATCGGCATGGATTTTTTCATGGAGATTGCGAAAATGCGCGCGGCGCGCCTGTTATGGGCACAGTTAATGCAGGGCCTTGGTGCCGAAAACGCCAAATCGCTCGCATTGCGGACGCATTGCCAAACCTCCGGCTGGAGTTTGACGGCGCAGGACATTTACAACAACACCGTGCGCACCTGCATTGAGGCCATGGCTTCGACACAGGGCCACACCCAATCTCTGCACACGAACAGTTTCGACGAGGCTTTGGCGCTGCCGACCGATTTTTCCGCACGCATTGCGCGCAACACGCAACTTTTGCTGCAAATGGAAAGCCAAACTACCAAAGTCATTGACCCCTGGGGTGGCAGCTATTTTGTCGAGCGGCTCACGCATGATCTGGCGGCGCGCGCGCTGGCGCATATTAATGAGGTTGAGGAACTGGGCGGCATGGCAAAGGCCATTGAACAGGGCTTGCCGAAAATGCGCATCGAAGAAGCCGCCGCCCGCACGCAGGCCCGCATTGACAGCGGCCGTCAAACCGTCGTCGGGGTGAACAAATTTCGGCTGGAAGACGAACCGCCCGTCGATGTGCTGAAAGTAGACAATTCCGCCGTGCGTACCGCCCAGATTGACCGGCTGAAAACCTTGCGCGAAACACGCGACGAAAAAGAAACGCGCGCCGCGCTGGATGCGTTGACCAATGCCGCAGGCGCGCAAAGCGGGAACCTGATGGCGCTTGCCATTGATGCGGCCCGCGCCAAGGCAACCGTTGGCGAAATATCGTCAGCCCTTGAAACCGTCTACAACCGGCACGAGGCCAAGCCACAGGTTATTTCCGATGTCTATCGGGATGATTTCGGCAAAACCGATCCGGCAATCGTCAAAATCACGGATATGATTGAACGCTTCACGGCCCGCGAGGGCCGCGCACCGTCAATCTATCTTGCCAAAATGGGACAGGACGGCCATGACCGCGGCCAAAAAGTGGTCGCCACGGCCTTTGCCGATCTGGGCTTTGAAGTGCATACGGGCCCCCTGTTTCAAACCCCCGAAGAAGCCGCGAAGGATGCAATTGCATCTGGCGCGCATATTGTCGGTGTCAGTTCGCTGGCCGCCGGACATCTGACTTTGGTTCCCGAATTGCGCGCCGCACTCAGCGCGCAAGGACGCGAAGATATGATGGTGATTGTCGGCGGCGTAATCCCACCGCAGGATTTTGACGCCCTGCGCGATGCCGGAGCCAAGGCAATTTTCCCGCCGGGCACGGTTATTCCGGAAGCCGCGATCGAGCTTATCACGGCG
>CAJWBV010000027.1 GCA_913020275.1 uncultured Rhodobiaceae bacterium | reverse complement strand
ATTTGCCGCCCATAAGCATTTCGAACAGGTCAAACACCCGCCCCCGATCGGCCAGCCCCAACAGGCCCCGCACGGTTTCTGCGTTGAGTGCATCGCCCGCATCTCCGGCATGGGCCAATGCGCGGTCGAGCAATGAAAGCGCGTCGCGCGCCGAGCCGTCGGCTGCCCGCGCGATCAGCGCCGTCACCTCATCATTCAGCTTTATGTCTTCGGCGGCGCTCACCTTATCCAAAAGGGCGCTCGTGTCTTCCGGCGTCAGACGCCGCAAGTCAAACCGCTGGCAACGCGACAGCACGGTTACCGGCACCTGCCGAATTTCCGTTGTCGCGAAAATGAACTTTACATGCGCCGGCGGTTCTTCCAGCGTTTTCAAAAGCCCGTTAAACGCGGCCTTTGAGAGCATGTGCACTTCGTCAATAATATAGACCTTGAAGCGCGCCGCCGCCGGTGCGTAGCGCACATTTTCGATAATCTCGCGAATGTCGCCAATGCCGGTGCGCGAGGCGGCGTCCATTTCAATCACATCAACATGGGAGCCATCCATAATGGCTTCGCAATGCGTACCGGGGTGGGCGAGATTGATGCTCGGCGCGTCCACGCCATCGCCCGTGTAATTCAAGGCGCGGGCGAGGATGCGTGCCGTCGTCGTCTTGCCGACGCCGCGCACGCCGGTCAGCATAAAGGCATGGGCAATGCGTCCGGTTTCAAAAGCATTGGTCAGGGTTCGCACCATGGATTCCTGACCGATCAGATCGTCGAAATTGCGGGGCCGGTATTTGCGGGCCAATACTTTGTAATCGGCACCCGATTGCACATTGTTCTCCGCATCCGCCTCGGCCAGCATGTCGAAGCCCGGCGCATCCGCGTCAATCACCGGTGCGCTGTCGCTTGTTTCATTTTCCGGCGGTTGGTTTTCGTCTTGCATCATAAACTTGCGTAATAAAATCGGAGAGAGCTCTTATGGGCGCCCATCGGCTGTGTTTTTCGTCGGGGCGTGTTCGTTTAGGCACCGGGTGGGAGACTGGACAGGCAACCCGCACCGAACTCGTTAGGGCTGCTTCCTTCCGGACCTGACCCGGTTGGCGAGGGATGCGTCTGCCGCCAATCTCCCACCCTATTTATAGCAGAGACGCGGGCCGACGACAGCCCGAAGTTTTAAAACCGTGCACATAAATCGGCACGCGCGCGTGCCCGCGCCGCAAAATTGCTTGCCCGCGCCAGTGTGCCCGTGGCACGTTACGGGGGATTTTCCGACTTTCATGAGTATCCCATGCCCTTGCCAAACAATCCCATCATGTTCGCCAATAACCCGCTGGACCGGGCCGGAAATCTGCGCCGCGACCCTGATTGGGTGAAAGCACGGCTGGCCGATGAAACGGCACTTTTTGTACCTTTATGGCAATTAAACCCGCTGGTTTTGCCGGAAATGGCGCAAGGCGAGGGTCGCGATGTTGGCTGGCTGCCGCGCGCGGCATTGGCAGACGCCGTGGACGAGCAGACCTTAATGGTGTTTTTGGGCATCAACCGTCGCGGCAAGCCGCTGTTTGCCGCCGATATCAGCCGCTTGAGCAACCCTGAAGATGACGGGCCCTTTCGGGGCATGGGGGTGTTTGAAGATTTGCGCGCGCTGGCTTCGGCAGGCGACATGCCCGATACGGAACTGGCAATATTGGCGCAAGCCAAAGGCATGCTTGATTGGCATTTGCGCCACGGTTTTTGCAGTCAGTGTGGCAGCCCCACCCGCATGGCCGAAGCGGGCTATAAGCGGGTTTGCGACAATTGCGGGGCCGAACATTTTCCGCGCACCGACCCGGTGGTCATCATGCTGGCAACCCATGAAGATGCGTGTCTGGTGGGGCGTCAAAAAGGCTGGCCCGACGGCATGTTTTCAAGTCTGGCCGGATTTATGGAACCCGGCGAAACCATCGAAGAGGCCGTCGCCCGCGAAATGCAGGAAGAAGCCGGCATCGAGATTAACCGTGTGCGCTATTTCGGCACCCAACCTTGGCCGTTTCCCGCGTCAATGATGATCGGGTGTTTGGCCGAGGCCGCAGGTCGCGACATTACGCTGGACGATGAAGAGCTTGAAGAAGCGCACTGGATTAGCCGCGAAGATGTGCGCCGCGCCATGAATGGTGACGGGCCCATCGGGGTGCCGCCACGCATGGCGATTGCGCATCAACTGATGAAAGCCTTTGCCGACGGCGCGGGTTAACCCCGAATAAATCCGGCGCAAAATCAGTCGCCGCGCAAATCGGCGCGCTCCGGCGCGGCTTTGTAGACGCCCAGAATATCCATTTGCGAGCAGTAAAAATTCAGCTCTTCCAGTGCCAAGCGCACCGGCACATCTTCGGGATGGCCTTCAATATCGGCATAAAACTGCGTGGCCAGAAACCCGTTCGGTTGATAGCTCTCCAGCTTGGTCATGTTGACATTATTGGTGGCAAACCCGCCCAGCGCCTTGTAGAGCGCGGCCGGCACATTGCGCACGCGGAAAATAAAGCTGGTGATGACATCGCCGTCTTCGGGCACGGCATCATCGGGGCTGGCCGACATGATGAGAAAACGTGTCGTGTTTTGCCGACTGTCTTCGATATTTTCGCGCAACACATCAAGCCCGTAAATTTCTGCCGCAAGCTTGCTGGCAATGGCGCCATGACCGGCCACATTGGCCTCGGCCAATTCACGTGCGGCACCGGCGGTATCGGCTGAGACCATCGGCTTCAGGTCAAGTTCGCCGATCAGATTGCGGCATTGGCCGAGCGCCATTTCATGGCTGTGGACATGGGTCAGCGTGTCGACGGACGCACCCTTGAGACCCAAAAGGCAATGATTGACGCGCATGAAATGTTCGCCGGTAATATAAAGGCCGGAGCCAGGCAGCAAACGGTGAATATCCGCCACGCGCCCCGCCACGGTATTTTCGACCGGGATCATGGCAAGTGCCGCCGCCCCGTCGCGCAGCGCGGCGAATGTCTGCTCAAAAGTCGCGCACGCCATCACGTCCATGTCCGGATAACAATTTTGGCAGGCAATGTGCGAGTTTGCCCCCGGTTCGCCCTGAAATGCAATTTTGCCCATCGTCAGCTTCCTTTCGGGCCACTGTGCCCTGTCATAATTCTATTCGCAAGTTCAAGATCTTGCGGGGTATCGACCCCGACAGGCACTGTATCCACGCAAGCCACACCGATGCGCATCCCCGCTTCCAGCGCGCGCAATTGCTCAAGGCGTTCGCGCTGTTCCAACACGGAAGGCGGCCGCGACACGAAATCTGCCAACGCCGCGCGCTGATAGGCATAAATGCCGATATGATGGTAAAGCGGCCCGTCGCCGGTCGGCGCGGTGGCTCGGGTGAAATACAGCGCATGGCCGGATGTGGCCGTCTGCAAAGACACAATCGCCTTGACCACATTCGGGTCGTCGCGTTCACCCGCCTCAACAATTTCGGCAACCAGCGTGGACATGTCATTGTCACCCAACACATCCAGCACGCGCTGGATGAGGCTGGGATCCAGGGTCGGCAAATCGCCTTGCAGATTGACGATGCGCCGGTGCGCGCCGTCGGCGTCAATAAGCTCAAGCGCCTGATGGATGCGGTCGGAGCCCGACGGCAAATCGGGGTCGGTCAAAACCGCTTCGCCGCCGGCGGAAATTACGGCATCAACAATTTCGGTTTCCGCCGCCGCCACAACCACGCGGCCACAATCTGCCTCCATCGCCCGATGCCAGACCTGCACAATCATCGGCAGACCGGCAATATCGGCCAGCGGCTTGCGCGGCAGCCGTGTCGAGGCAAGGCGCGCGGGTATCAAAATCACCGGTTGGTCGTTCATGGCCGTCTTCTCTCCTGCAAAACATGGCTCGGCGCAAACCCAATTCTGTGAACTTGCGACTCGGCGTGTCTTTACCTAATCTGTGCGACGCTACGCCGCAAGCCTTTCGGTGCGTCACGGAGTATGTTGCCATCAATCAAGTTTTGGGGGAACGCATGGACTCGTTTGAACTGAACAAAATTGCAGGGGCTATTCTTTTTACCCTGCTCGTTTATCTGGGTGTGCAAAACCTTGGCGATGTGCTGTTTTCACCAAAGCCCGCCGATCCAAATGCTTATATTGTTGAAGGTGTTGTTGAAGAGGGCGCGCCGGTTGTTGCCAGCGTTGCCGAGCCGGTTGTTCCCATCAGCGAATTATTGCAGACCGCTTCGATCGAGAAGGGCGTCAAAGTCGCGAAAAAATGCGTGTCGTGCCACAGTTTCGACATTGGCGGCGCAAATAAAATCGGGCCGGCGCTTTGGGGCATTGTCGACCGCGACATTGCGGCTTCGACCGGCTTTAGTTATTCCTCCGCCCTGTCCGGCAAAGACGGCATATGGGATTACGAAGCGCTGAACGGCTTTCTGGAAAATCCAAAAAAATATGCCAAGGGCACAAATATGGCTTTTGCGGGGTTACGAAAAGCCAAAGACCGTGCCAACATAATTGCCTATCTTGACAGCTTGAAAGACTAATGCTGGCCGGTTCGCGTTCAAATTAAGGCCGGAATTTTCGAATATCTTGCCGCAATGCGGCGCGTCTGGTTGAATAGTTGATCTTCGGAGGCGTCCATGCGTTTTTTCCTGACCATTACCGCTTTTTTACTGCTCGTGCCTGGCATTGTACGGGCACAAGGTCCAGCGCACGGCCTGTCGCTGTTCGGCGCGCCGGCACTGGACAAGAATTTCACCCATTATCCTTATGTCAACCCGGCAGCCCCGAAGGGCGGCGAGTTGCGGGTCGCCGCCATTGGCAGTTTCGACAATCTGAATAATTTCACCATCAAGGGAAGCGCGGCGGCGGGGCTTCCCATGATTTACGACACGCTGATGGATACAAGCCTGGATGAGCCCAGCACGGCTTACGGGCTCATTGCCGAAACCGTGTCACATCCTGCGGACTATTCTTCCGTCACTTTTGTTTTGCGTAAAGAAGCGCGCTTTCACGACGGCAGCCCCGTGCGTGCCGAAGATGTCGCTTTTTCGCTGGAAGCCTTGCGCGCGGCAAACCCCTTTTTCCGCGCCTATTACCGTGACGTGGCCGGTACCGAAATTTTGGGCCCGCATGAAATCCGCATCCGTTTCGCGGCCAGCGGAAACCGCGAATTGCCCCTGATTTTGGGCCAATTGCCGGTTTTACCGAAAGCCTATTGGTCGCAAGACGGGCGGTCTTTGCAAGAAACCACGCTAGACCTCCCATTAGGGTCGGGCCCGTATGTGATTGAGCGGATCAATGCCGGTCGCTCGATTACTTACAAGCGCAATGAAAATTACTGGGCACGCAATTTGAACGTCGCACAAGGCCGGTTTAATTTCGAGCGCATCAAATATGAATATTTCGGCGATGACACCATCGCTTTTGAAGCATTGAAAGCCGGCGATATCGATTATCGCCGCGAATTTTCGTCGCGCATCTGGGCCACCGGCTATGACATTGATGCGGTGACGCAAAACCGCCTCAAACTTGAAACCGTGGCGTTGAAAAACGGCAAGGGAATGCAGGCCTTTATTTTCAACACACGGCGCAGCCCGTTTGACGACCCGCGTGTGCGCGAGGCGCTGAACTGGGCCTATGATTTCGAGTGGACGAACAAAAACCTGTTTTACGGCCAATATGCGCGCACGGGCAGTTTTTTCGAAGGGTCCGAACTGGCCGCCACCGGCAAGCCAGGCGCGGCGGAACTCAAATTTCTGGAGCCCCTGCGCGGGCAAATTCCCGACAAAACATTTGGCGAGCGCATCGCCAATCCGGTGACCGACGGCAGCGGCAATATCCGCGCGCATTTGCGCAAGGCGCGCGCGCTACTCGAAGAAGCGGGATGGAAAATTGACGCCGGCAAACTGAAGCGCGGGTCAGCCCATTTCGAGATGGAATTTTTGCTCGTTCAACCCGCTTTTGAGCGCATTGTCGCGCCTTATATTCGCAATCTCGAACGCCTCGGCATCTCGGCCAAAACCCGCATTATCGACCCGACACAATATCAAAACCGCCTGAACAATTATGATTTTGACGCCGTGGTCGCAAGTTTCGGGCAATCTCTATCGCCCGGCAATGAACAACGCGATTACTGGTCGAGCCAATCGGCAGATACGCCCGGCGGCAAAAACCTGATCGGCATTCGCGATGCGGCGGTGGATACGCTGATTGAAAAGTTGATTTTTGCCGGCTCGCGCGAAGAGCTCGTCGCCGCCACACGCGCGCTCGACCGGGTGCTTTTGTCCAATCATTATGTCGTGCCGCAATGGCACGCCCCGCATGAGCGACTTGCCTATTGGCAGAAGCTGACCCATCCTGCGCGCATGCCGGGGCTGGCGTTGGGCTTTCCCGATTTGTGGTGGCATGTCGCAGTGCCGGAAACAGGAAACTGAAACAGGAAACTGGAACGCCATGGCCGCCTATATTCTGCGCCGCTTATTGTTGATGATCCCAACGATTTTCGGGATTATGGCGATTAGTTTCGCGATTGTGCAATTTGCGCCCGGCGGTCCGGTCGAGCGGATTATCGCCCAGTTACAAGGCCATGATGCAGGTGCCACAGCGCGCTTTACCACAGTCAATGACGGTGCCATGGCAACAGCCGGCGCCGATGCCAATAGCGCCTATCGCGGCGCGCAAGGTCTTGACCCCGAATTTATTGCCGAACTTGAAAAGCAGTTTGGCTTTGACCGGCCCGTGCATGAGCGCTTTGCGCGTATGATTTATAATTACGCGCGGTTTGATTTCGGTGAGAGCTATTATCGTGATGTCGCCGTTATTGATCTGATTGCCGAAAAACTGCCCGTTTCGATAACGCTCGGCCTATGGACGACCCTGCTGACTTATATGATTTCCATTCCCCTCGGTATCGCCAAGGCGCGGCGCGACGGCACCGCCTTTGATGTGTGGACATCCGGCGTCATTATTGTCGGCTATGCCATCCCCGGATTTTTATTTGCCGTGGCGTTGATTGTGTTCTTTGCAGGTGGCAGTTATTTCGACTGGTTCCCCTTGCGCGGGCTCGTTTCTGAAGATTGGGAAAGCCTTGGGGTATGGGACCGCATTGTCGATTATCTCTGGCACATATTCCTGCCGGTTCTGGCCATGACCATTGGCGGCTTTGCGACCACTTCTTTGCTGACCAAAAACGCGTTTCTGGACGAGATCAAAAAGCAATATGTCATGACCGCGCGCGCCAAGGGACTGAGCGAGGCCCGCGTGCTCTACGGCCATGTTTTCCGCAATGCGATGCTAATTGTGATTGCCGGATTTCCCGGCGCATTTATCGGCGCTTTTTTTACCGGCTCACTGCTTATTGAAACGATTTTCTCGCTCGACGGGCTGGGTCTGCTTTCCTATGAAAGCATCATCAATCGAGATTATCCGGTGGTATTTGCCTCGCTTTATATTTTCGGGCTGGTGGGGCTGGTGGTTACGCTCATCTCCGACCTGACCTATGTGTGGATTGACCCTCGCATTGATTTTGAAGCGCGCGAGGCCGGATAATGCGGCAGGTTTCGCCCCTCAATCGCCGCCGCTGGCGCAATTTCAAGGCCAATCGGCGCGGGTTCATTTCGCTATGGCTGTTTGGCATTTTGTTCTCTGTCACCCTGTTTGCCGAGTTTCTGGCCAACGACAAACCGCTCTTGGTTCTCCATGATGGCGGTGTTTACATGCCGGTTTTCGTGGCCTATCCGGAAACCGATTTTGGCGGCGATTTCGCAACCGAGGCCGATTATCGCGACCCGTTCGTCATTGAACTCATCGAGGGTGCGGGCGGCACAATGGTCTGGCCGCTTTTGCGCTATAGCTATGACACGATAAATCTGGACCTCACCCAGCCTGCACCGGCACCGCCAAGCGGCGACAATTGGCTGGGTACGGATGACCAGGGGCGCGATGTGCTGGCGCGGCTGATATACGGCTTCCGCATCTCGGTGCTGTTCGGCCTGAGCCTCACCATATTGTCCTCAATTATCGGCGTGCTGGCCGGTGCCGTGCAGGGATATTTCGGCGGCTGGGTCGATCTCGGCCTGCAACGGTTTATTGAGATTTGGACATCTGTGCCTTCGCTTTATTTGCTGATTATCATTGCTGCCGTTATCGAGCCCGGCTTTTTCATTCTGCTCGGCATTTTGTTACTGTTTTCATGGGTGTCGCTGGTCGGCG
>CAJWBV010000026.1 GCA_913020275.1 uncultured Rhodobiaceae bacterium | reverse complement strand
TGCCGTTTTCACTTTTTCAACCGCAGCCAGAACATCCGACATGGCATGAAGCGCGCTGTGACTGCCCCAGGGCAGGCGTTCTTTGGTATCGAGAATATCCACCTGCGCCGCCGCACCTTCGGCCCCGACAACCAAGGACGCCAGACTGTCAGGCTCGGTTTGCGGCGCGAGATAACGGCGCAGACTATCGGGCTCGGCCACGGTAGCCGACAGGCCGGTGCAGACGAGATTTGGCGCCAAAGTGTTCAGCCGCGCCAACCCTAGCGCCAGCAGATCGCCTCTTTTGTTCGGGTAGAGCGCGTGTAATTCGTCAATGATTATGTGGCGCAGACCGGCAAAATAAGAGGGTGCCTCCGGCCAGCTCAGCATCAGTGCGATTTGCTCAGGTGTTGTCAGCATAATTTGCGGCGGATGTGTTTTCTGGCGCTGTTTGCGATTGGGCGGCGTGTCGCCGGTTCGGGTTTCGATACAAATATCCATCCCCATCTGTTCCACCGGCTCCACCAGATTGCGCTGAATATCGACCGCCAGCGCTTTCAGCGGTGACACATAAATCGTGTGCAAGCCTTGTGTTCGGCTTTCGGGCCTGTCGGCAAGGTCGATGAGGCTGGGCAAAAATCCGGCCAGCGTTTTACCGCCGCCGGTCGGTGCGATCAGCAGGGCGTGATTGCCGGCGCGCGTTTCGGCCCACAGCGCCTGTTGGTGGGCGCGGGGGTGCCACCCACGGATGGCGAACCAGTTCGCAAAAACTGTCGGTAATGTGATTTCGCCCATAGTGCCAATATAGGCCGTTTGGCGCGCGTGTCAGCGCGTGTTTAAATGCATCGACAAATCGCGCGCCAATTGTTCGCAAGCCTGCTCGGCCACGCGTGTAACCCCGCCAAAACTGAGGAAACTATGGGTCAACGTCCCGAAGCAATAATGGGTTACCTGATTGCCCGCCGCTTTCAGCTTTTCGGCATAGGCATTGCCCTGATCGCGTATCGGGTCGAACCCGGCGGTTGCCACAATCGCCGGCGGCAGACCGGAAAGGTCGGGATTATCGGTCGGATTTGCCAGCGCGTGATCAATCAGCCTGCCATCGGGAAACACATAAGAATTGAAAAATTCCATAGTGTCGCGCGTCAACGGAAAGGTGTCAGCACAACTCACCATCGAACCGCTTTCGATGATGGCGGTTGTCACCCACGGATAGGCCAGTAATTGCGCGGCTGCCTGGACACCACCGCGCGCTTTCAAGAGCTGGCACATATTAGCGCTGATTAACCCGCCCGCACTGTCACCGGCTACTGCCACGCGCGTCGGGTCAATGTTCAGGCTTCCAGCATTTTGCTGAACATGGTCCCACAGGGCCATGGCATCATCAATCGGTGCCGGAAACGCATGTTCGGGGCACAAACGGTAATCCAGCGAGATAACTTGCGCGCGGCAAATTTCAGCCAGTTGCGTGCAAAATGTGTGGCAGGTGTCGAGATCAAGAATAACCAGACCGCCTTGATGGAAAAACAGAACTGCCGGCTGTTTGTCATCTGCCTTTGCCGGCTTGTAAACGCGCATGGTCAGCGCACCCCCCGGCCCTGCAAACTCGGTGTCGTGCCATTTGACAGACCGCCGCGGCGGGCCATTGGTCAGCGCCAGACCTGCGGCAACACCGGTTCGCAACGCTTCAAGGTCACCGTCGCCGGTGCCAAGGTCGGCCGATTTCGAAGCCAGATGCATATGTGGGTCCAGCCGATAACCGTCTATTTCAAGCGGTGGCCCCGCCATTTTGCCGACCAGCCAGCCCGGCAAGGCGCGGATGGCCGAAAGTATCAGTTTCTGAATATTCATAATGCCCTCCCAAGCATGTCAGCCTCCATTGCCGCGCACACCTGTCATGGAAAGCAACGTCGCAAATTGCTCCGCCGCTTCCGGATCGAGCGGCTCGCGCTCCATCATTTCGTCCAGAATTGAAAACGCAACACCGCCCAGCGAGGCGGTTAAAAATTCGACATCCAGCTGCGGAATAACGCCCTCGGCAATGGCTTGGCGGATGTCGTCACTCAATTCGGCAAAACCGGCATGCACTTGCGGTCCCTGCATCACTTCATTCATGCCGTCGCGCCCGCGGTTCGAGCGGGTCAGCATGTAATTTTCCCGATTATTCGCATAATAGGAAAAATAGGTTAGGAACATGGCTTCGATAAAGCCATCAAAGCTGGTGGCGCGCTGGCGAACATCGCGCAAAAGCTGGCGCAATTCTGTGCCAATTTCCTCGCTCAGTGCATTGAACACAGCTTCTTTGCTGTCGAAGTAATTATAAAACGTGCCCGATGCCAGATTTGTCCGCCGGATTATGTCGCGCACGGTGGTGCCGCCATAGCCGATTTCGGCAAAAACATCGCGTGCCGCATCCAAAATGGCGTCTCGGTTGTTTTTCCGGTTTACCGCCCGACGCCCCGATGCCAGTGAATCTAAAGATACAGACATATTTTTAGCCTATCGAATTTTCTGGCAAAACTGAAATATAAAAGCCTTTAGCGGTGGTCGCTGCCGGTTGCCTCGGCGACATTTTCAAACCCGTCGCGGCGCAATAATTCGGCCAGACCACGGCGCAAATGCCCAATAATCCAGGGCCCTTCATAGATGAGGCCGGTATAAAGCTGCACGAGGTCTGCGCCCGCGCATATTTTGGCATAGGCCTGTTCCGGCGACGCGATGCCGCCAACCCCCACCAGCGCCAAGCGCCCGCGCGTCAGACCGTAAATCTCGCTGAGCATGGCTGTCGACGCGTCAAACAGAGGCTGACCTGAAAGCCCGCCCTCTTCTTCACCGCCATGCGTGCCTGTGATGCCCTGGCGGTCAATCGTTGTGTTTGACACAATCAGCCCGTCGACATTTTTCTCCAACGCCATTTGAGCGATGGCCAGCGCGTCATCCATATCCAAATCCGGCGCGATTTTGACCAAGAGCGGTGTGTCGGGTGCTACTTTGCGTACCCGCGCGACAATTTCGGTAACTTGCGGCAATGCCTGCAAATCGCGCAATCCCGGCGTGTTTGGCGATGAAATATTGACCGTCAGATAATCCGCCAGCGGCGCAAAGCGCGCCGCGCCTTTTTCGTAATCGGCAATGCGATCATCGGAGTTTTTATTGGCACCGATATTGACGCCGACAATCGCGCTTTCCCCGCGCCGCGTCATGCCTGCCCGGAACAATGACAATCTGTGATAGGCCGCGACCTGACCGAGATTATTAAACCCCAGACGGTTAATCACGGCTTCATGGCCCGGCAGACGAAACACCCGAGGGCGCGAATTTCCCGGCTGGGGCAAGGGCGTCAGTGTGCCAATTTCGGTAAAGCCAAACCCGAGCTTGAGTACCCCGCCCATAATTTCGCCGTTTTTGTCGAACCCGGCGGCCAGCCCGATCGGGTTGGGGAATTTTTTACCCAGCACCGTGCAGGCCAGGATGTGGTCATCGGGCGTGCGGGCGGGTATGACGCGTCCGGCCAGTGCCAATGCCTTTAACGTCAAATCATGGGCGGTTTCCGGCGGCAGGCGAAACAATAATGGCCGCAATGTGGTGTATATGCCCATTCACGCAATCCTTCTTGTCAGTGCCTGCGGCAATGCGAAAGCGTCGCCATCGGCTGAAACATCGAATTTCGCGCGCACCTGTCCGGTATCCAGAACTCCGTAATAATGGGGAAACTTTTGACCCCCGCGCGCGGCTTCCCAGCGCAAGCCGACGCCCAGATCATCCGCATCAAAAGCCAGCACCACCAGATTGTTCTGCCCGTAAAAATGCACACGCAATGTTTCGTGCAATTGTTCGGCCGCCGACAAGTGCACAAAGCCGTCATTGGCATCAACACCGTGCAGTGGTACCGCGCCTTCAGCAATCGCGGTGTGCCAAATCTCTTGCGGCAAAATTTTAAAAACCTGACCTGTCATCGGAAGCAGTCTAGCAAGTTGCAACGCGCTAGGCCAATTTACCGGCACAAGCTTCACCGATAAGCGCACGCGTTTTTTCAAGGCCATAAAGCGCCACAAACGAGCCGAAGCGCGGCCCCTGATCCTGGCCCAGCAAAACCTGATACAGGGTCTGGAACCAGCCGCGCAAATTATCCTCGAAATAGGCTTTGCCGACAGCATAAACCTCCGACTGGATGGTTTCGGCATCCGCCGCAGCATCAAGGGCGGCCAGTTTTTCAGACAAATCGGCAAGCGCTGCGCGCTCGTCTTCGCTGGGCGCACGGAAGTTTTTATTGGGTGCCACAAAATCCCGGTAATAGACCAGCGCGTAATCGGTCAGCCGGTCGAGAAACGGGTGCGATTGCGCGCTCACGCCGGGCGCATAGTTGCCGATAAAGCCCCACAGAACTTCCTTGTTCTCAGCATTGCTGGCACTGACAAGATTGAGAAGCAGCGCAAAACTTACCGGACTGCCGCTGCTTGCCTGCGCGCCGGCATGAATATGCCATGTCGGATTTGTGAGTTGCTGGTCAACCGTCTGTTCGGGCAATTTGTCGACGAAAGTGATGTATTCATCTACCGCCTTGGGAATAATGTCGAAATAAAGCCGCTTGGCCTTGCGCGGGCTTTGAAACATGTAAAGCGACAGGCTCTCGGGTGGCGCATAGGTGAGCCATTGTTCAATCGTCAGACCATTGCCGCGCGATTTGGAAATTTTCTCGCCATTTTCGTCGAGGAACAATTCATAGCTGAAGCCCTCGGGGGCTTGCGCGCCCAACGCTTTGGCAATGCGCGAAGACAGTTTGACAGACTCCGACAAATCCTTGCCAGCCATTTCATAGTCAACGCCCAGCGCTGTCCAGCGCATGGCCCAGTCAGCCTTCCACTGCAGTTTGCACGCGCCGCCCGTCACCGGTGTTGTCATTTCCGCGCCCGTGTCGGGATGGGTGTAGGCGACAGTGCCGGCGCTCACATCCAGCGGCCTGACCGGCACCATGAGCACGCGTCCGGTTTGCGGGCAAAGTGGCAAAAACGGGGAATAGGTCTGGCGGCGGGCTTCGCCCAATGTCGGCAGAATAATGTCCAGCACGGCCTGATAATTCTCCAAAATGGCCAGCAGGGTCGCGTCAAAGGCGCCTGAGCGATACATTTGCGTGGCGCTCATAAACTCATAGTCGAAGCCGAAACTGTCCAGAAACGCGCGCAGCCGCGCATTGTTATGCGCCCCGAAACTGTCATGCGTGCCGAAAGGATCGGGAATGGCCGTCAGCGGTTTTTCCAAATGCTCGGCCAGCATGTCTGCATTGGGCACATTTTCGGGAACTTTGCGCAGGCCGTCCATATCATCGGAAAAACAGATAAGTCGGGTGGCAATGTCGGGTGCCAATACCGAAAACGCATTGCGCACCATTGAAGTGCGCACCACTTCGCCAAATGTGCCCATATGCGGCAGGCCGCTGGCACCGTATCCGGTTTCAAAAATAGCTTCTTGGGCACCGCTCTTTTCAATGCGCGCTAGCACTTTTCGGGCCTCTTCAAAAGGCCACGCCTTACTTTGTTCCGCAAATTCACGCATCTTCATGCACCGTCCCGATACGATTTTTTTGCAACCTATCAGGCCATGGGCTTAAGTCAATTCACAATGGCAGTGAGAAAAAATGTTGGTTTTTCTTGCGCCAAGCGCGCGCTTTCCTCATAACTGAATCGTGATGATGCCAAGAGATCAAACCGAAGATAAAACACCGGATGCCGTCCCGATGCTCAGTGCGAACACCGCTGTTATGTTTTGCTTGCTGGCGGTGGCGCAGGCCGACGGGCCCGTTGGCGCTCGCGAGCTGGATTTGATTGCACGCCTCGTTGAAACATGCCGTAACGGTGGAGAAGCACACGGGAAGACCGGGGATGCGGCATCGCTGGCACTGGCGCGCGAATTGTTGGGCGCAGAAGACGGGCTGGAAAGCGGGCTGGTGCTGGTATGCGCGGCACTGGATACGGCGCGGTGTGCGCAAGCCTATGCGCTCGCCGCCGACTTCGTGATGCTGAACGCCCGAATTACGCCGGAAGAAATGCGCCTGCTCGATATATTGGCGGAAAATTTCCGCCTCGATCCGCTGACGCGCGCCGCTATCGACACCGCCGCGCAAATTCGTCTGGCACCGGAACTGGGGCAAAATGATTGATTTCATCAACCAGCATGAACCGGTTTTGCGCGCGCTTGTCTTTGCCGGCTCGTTGGGGCTTCTGGCGGCATTTGAAGTGCTGTTTCCGCGCCGTTTTCTGGGTGCGCGGCTGGCGCGGTGGCGGACAAATTTTCTGCTCGGCGGGGCCAATATGTTTCTCCTGCGCATTGTGTTGCCAGGCGGTCTGGTAGCGCTGGCATTCAGCGCTTATGGCAGCGGCGTTTTCGGCCGGTTTGATATGCCGCTTTGGGCCGAAATACTCATCAGCCTCGTCATTCTTGATTTTATAATCTATGCCCAACATGTGGCTTTGCACCGCATAGCATTTTTATGGCCGCTCCATGCCACCCACCACGCGGAACAGACGCTTGATGTCAGTTCAGGCCTACGCTTTCATCCGGGTGAGGCTTTAGTCAGTCTGGGCGTAAAAGCCTTGGCCGTACTCGCACTCGGCATCCATCCGGTCACCATTATTATTTTTGAAATTCTGCTCAGCAGCGCATCGCTGTTCACCCATACAAATCTAGATCTCGGTCGATGGGATGCCCGCCTGCAGGCATTGTTTGTGTCGCCCGACATGCACCGCCTCCACCATTCGCGCGCCGAGGACGAAAGCCGCCGCAATTTCGGCTTCTGCTTGTCGGTGTGGGACAAGATTTTCAGAACCTATCGCGCAACCCCGCATATTGCCCACGAAACCCTGCCGCTGGGTTTGACAGGGTTCCGTCAGGGCGGCCTGATTGAGGCACTCCGACACCCCCTGCGTCATATCGAAAAACGGCGCTAGAAAAACATCTCAGGGGCGAAAATCCCATAACGCGCATTGTGAACTCATAACAACCTGCGATTAGTAGTGCCTATCGGCAGAGTTCGGCACACTCGACGACGGTGAACTCAACAGTTTGGATTGCGCCGTCGACGACTATAATGACGATAATTTTTCAGACGGGCCGCAAATCACCATTGCGGGTTATGCTGAAACCCGCTTGCCAGCGCCACCTCTGCCGCCGGAATTTTCCGCGGCGGGCGACCGTCTTGGCTTGAAACTTTTCGCCCTGTTTCTGGGCGCTTTGTACCTTGCCATTGTCGTGTTTGACGATTTCAGATCACTGGGTGTGGCAACATTGTTCATTTCAGTGATTGCGCATCTGCCATTTGTCATTGCCCTTATGTCAAAGCGGGCATGTTTTATCGATGGTCCGGGTACACCTCGTTCAGACGAGGCCCTTCCAATTTATTCGATCCTCATTCCGGTGTATCACGAAGCAAATATGATGGCGCTCATTGCCCGCAGTCTGGCGGCGATTGATTATCCGCACGACCGGCTCGGTGTGCTGATTTTGATTGAAGCCGATGACAGCGAAACGCGTGAGGCGGCCGAGCGCATTTCATGGCCAGCTTTTGTGCGCCTGCTCAGGGTTCTTGCCGAAGGGCCGAAAACGAAACCACGCGCCTGTGATTTCGGACTGGCCCATGCGCGTGGGACCCTTGTCGTGATTTACGATGCCGAAGATCAGCCGCACCCGCGCCAATTGCGCGATGCGGCGAGACGGTTTCACAATGCTCCGCCCGATCTTGCCTGTCTTCAGGCTCCGCTGATTATAGACAATCACATGAACAAATGGCTGGCCACCATGTTCGCGCTGGAATACCGCCTGCTGTTCACCCGCTTTCTGCCGGTTCTGGCAAATTGCGGGTGCATTATCCCGCTCGGTGGCACGTCCAATCATTTCAGGGTGGATGTTTTGCGCAAAACCGGCGCTTGGGACAGCCACAATCTCACCGAAGATGCCGATCTTGGCATGCGTATGGCCTATTTCGGCTATCGTAGCGAAATGATCACCCCACCCACATTTGAAAATGCACCAAACGGGTTGAAGATATTCTTGCGTCAGCGCATCAGATGGCAATCGGGGCATATTCAAACAATCAGCGCGCATTTGCGCCAAACGCTGCGCGCCATGAGATCTGCAGGCGTGTTCAATTATACGTTCTTCATACTGGTGCTTTTATGTCGCCTTACAAATCCGATCGCACATATGTTCGTGATCGGTTATTTGCTCACGGCATCTGCAACAGTAGGGTTCTTTACCCCTTCATTG
>CAJWBV010000025.1 GCA_913020275.1 uncultured Rhodobiaceae bacterium | reverse complement strand
CCTGCCGACAAGCCGGTATTGACGAAGCGACCTAGCTTTTTCTTACGTGCTTCCGGCGACCGAGCAGTTTTAAACGCAGCGCGTTTAGATTGATGAAACCTTCGGCGTCTTTCTGGTCGTAAACCGCGTCTTCTTCAAATGTCACATGCGCTTCGGAATAAAGCGAATAATCCGACTTGCGCGCCACCACGCTGGCCGTGCCCTTATAGAGTTTGAGCGTAACCGAGCCAGTGACGTATTTCTGGCTTTCGTCAATCGCGGCCTGCAACATTTCGCGTTCGGGCGAGAACCATAAGCCATTATAGATCAGCTCGGCATAGCGCGGCATCAGCTCGTCTTTCAGATGCGCCGCACCCCGGTCGAGCGTCAGCGATTCCAGCCCACGACGGGCGGCCAGCAATACCGTGCCGCCGGGTGTTTCATAAACGCCGCGTGACTTCATGCCGACAAAACGGTTTTCCACCAGATCAAGCCGCCCGATGCCATTGTCGCCGCCCAAATTGTTGAGCCGTTCAAGCAATGCGGCCGGTGACAGGCGCTCGCCGTCAATGGACACGGCGTCGCCGCCTTCAAAGCCCACCTCAATATGGGTCGGCTTGTCGGGAGCCTCTTCGGGCGATGTTGTGCGCTGATAGACAAATTCAGGGCACGGCGCGGCCGGGTCTTCCAGCACTTTGCCCTCGCTTGATGTGTGCAGCAAATTCGCGTCCACAGAAAACGGGGCCTCGCCGCGCTTGTCTTTGGGAACGGGGATCTGGTGCTGTTCGGCATAGGCGACAAGTTTTTCGCGGGAGTTCAAATCCCATTCCCGCCACGGCGCGATCACGCGAATATCCGGATTGCAGGCATAATAGCCCAGTTCAAACCGCACCTGATCATTGCCTTTGCCGGTGGCGCCATGGCATACAGCATCGGCACCCGTCGCCGCGGCAATTTCAATCTGGCGCTTGGCGATGAGCGGGCGGGCGATTGACGTGCCGAGCAGATACACGCCCTCATAAAGCGCATTGGCGCGGAACATGGGAAACACATAATCGCGCACGAATTCCTCGCGTAAATCTTCTATGTAAATTTCCTTGATGCCCAGCATCTCGGCCTTGGCGCGCGCCGGTTCAAGCTCTTCACCTTGGCCCAGATCGGCGGTAAATGTCACAACCTCGCAGGCATAAGTCTCCTGCAACCATTTAAGAATAATGGATGTGTCAAGACCGCCCGAATAGGCCAGCACCACTTTCTTGATATCGCTCATATGTCTGCTCCAAACCTGCTTCGCCTTTTAGCCGTTCATATTAACAGGTGCAAGCGTAGCGACATTAGTGTAGCTTCCGCGCGTGCAAAAACTATCCCTCATATGTGGCGCGGCGTTGCTGGCTTGGGCCGGCTTTGTGTCTTTGGCGTCGACCGCGCGTGCAAGCGATGCCGCCTGGCGGCCCAGCCAGACCATGTATTGTTCGGATGGCGAATTTGACTGGGATAGCGGCCAATCGCTCTATGATTTTGTCATTCAGACAGACGCAAAAGATGATTTTATCGTCAGCTATCTCGGCATTCCCCATCCCAGTTTTGAAACGCGCGATTTTTTTCATATTTGGCTGAAAATGCGCGGGCAGTTTTCATCTGCCTTCGCGCAAGAGGCACGCGCGCGCATTTACACTTTGCAATTTAATCTGGAAAATGATCCGCCGCGCTCGGGCACGCTGACCATCGCGCCTGATGATACCTATAAATTTTCAATGACACCGCCACTTGACCGCGACACCACAAAATCAGGTCTGTGCTGGGCGTCGCTTCCGCTGACGCCGGAAGACAAACTGCCCTCCTGTACGCCGTCGCCGCTGGAAGACACCAGCAAATGCGCCCGCTAGGGGTTGTCGGCTCCAATAGGGGAGGCCGGAAAGAAGTTTTACTCGGCGGCTTGCAGATTTACGGCTGAATATTTGCCGTTATTGCCTTGCTCTTTTTCAAAACTTATTTTCATGTTTTCCGTCAGACGCAGGCCGGCCGCCTGAGCTGCTGAAATATGGACGAAAACATCGTCCTGCCCTTCAACGGCAATGAAGCCATAGCCTTTTGTCTCGTTAAACCACTTCACTGTTCCAGTAATCATAAAATATCCAAACTCTGGGTGTCTTTCGGAAACTTATTATAGACGCCAGCGCCACGAATTGGAACTGCCGCACTGCGCCCAAAGAAACCGTCAAGGGTGCGCCGCCACTGTTCGTTAGCACATATGCGCCCCTTTACAAGCTAAATTTACCGTTCCAAGGGTCAAGAAACAGGGTCAGAAGGCGTCAGACGACCGGGCGTTGCAGCTTTTTTGCTTCCAATTCGGCCATTTTGCGCACTGCGGCGGTTTGTTTGACGCTTTCCGATTTTAACTGCCCGCAGGCGGCCATAATGTCGCGCCCGCGCGGGGTGCGTACCGGACTGGCATATCCGGCGCGGTTCACAATATCGGCAAACGCCTCAATGCGGTCCCAATCGGCGCACACATAAGGGCTGCCCGGCCACGGATTGAACGGGATCAGATTAATCTTGGCCGGTATGCCCGCCAGCAAGCGCACCAGTTCGCGCGCATCGGCATCGGTGTCGTTTACGTCCTTCAGCATGACATATTCGAAAGTAATGCGGCGCGCATTGGAAAGGCCCGGATAGGCGCGGCAGGCATCGAGCAATTCGGTAATAGGGTATTTTTTGTTCAACGGCACCAGTTCATCACGCAAATCATCGCGCACGGCATGGAGGGATATTGCCAACATGACGCCGGTTTCTGTCCCCACCCGGCCAATGTCTGGCACAACACCGGATGTCGACAGTGTGATGCGTCGGCGCGACAGGGCCAGCCCATCGCCATCGCTCATGACATTGAGGGCGGCAATTACATTGTCGGTATTGTAGAGCGGCTCGCCCATGCCCATCAGCACAATATTGGTTATTTTGCGCGCGCCGCTATTCGACGTGTTGCCGGTCGGCCAGTCCTCCAGCGCATCGCGCGCGGCGACAAGCTGGCCGGTTATCTCGGCGGCGGTCAGATTGCGCACGAGCTTTTGTGTGCCCGTGTGGCAGAAACGGCAGGCCAGCGTGCACCCCACCTGGCTGGAAACGCATAAAGTGCCCCGATCGGCTTCGGGAATATAAACCGTTTCAATCTCGTGCCCGTCATGCAGGCGGAACAGCCATTTACGGGTGCCGTCATCGGAATATTGTGCTTGCGCGACGTCGAGCCGTGCAAGCGAGAAATTTTCCGCAAGCCCCGCCCGTACCGCTTTGGCGACGTTGTGCATGGCGTCGAAATCATCCACGCCATGGGCGTAGAGCCAACTCCAGATTTGCTGGCGGCGCATTTTTATTTGCTTGTCCGGCACGCCGGCCCGGTGAAGCGCGGCGTCAAGCGCCGTTTTGTCGACCCCGCACAGGCTTTCGCGCATATCAAAAGTATCGGCAGGCGCCTCAGCCATCGCTGCAGGCTTTGTCGATGGCTTTCATGGCCGCCGTGACGCCTTTCAGCGAATAGCTGTCCGTCGTCAGCGTGCCGCGCTCGGATGTGCCCTTGAAAACAAGCTCATTGCCGCGCTTCATGGCGTTGACCAGCGCGCCTTGGCGCGCTTCATTGTCGACCCATGCCCATTCCTTGGCATTGGTGTTGGCGCGCACACCGGTAAAAAAGGCGAATGTATCGCTGCCAATGCGCGCGAAGGGATTGCTTTCGGCTGAAAACGGATAGCCAATGCGCACGCTTACCTCATTGCGCACGCCCGCGCCCGGCCGATGCGATACGGTAACGAAAACATCCCCGCGCCGCGCGGCGCGCGGCAATTTGCGCCGCGGTTCGCCGACAATATAGCAAAGTTTGGTCTGGCCACTGCCTTCGACATAGGCGCGCCAGTCATTGAATGTCCCCACAGGCTGGGCATCGGCCGCATTTGCGGTCGGTGCGCCAAATAAAATGCCGCACAGGGCGAGCATTGCAAAATTTGTAAACCGTTTCATTGAACCATTTTTTTCTGAAATCCACACGAAGCGCACTCTACGCGCTTTGCGTGACAATTTCCAGCGCTTGCTTTCGCGCGACGAGTAGCGTTTAATCATTAAGTGCACTGCATTCTTGTGCGCGTAGTAGAAGGTCTGGTGACCATGCAGTCGAGCGGCCAGAACATCCGGTCCGCGCGGGAAGTTTTAGAGAGGGAGCAGGGCGTAGCCTATTTTGCTTCCTTAATTGAGACAATCGCCGAACACAAAAGCCGAGACGCCTTTGCGGAGCTGTTCAAGCATTTCGCGCCAAGGCTGAAAGGTTATCTCATGCGTTTGGGGTCTTCCGACCCGCAGGCCGAAGAGATTGCCCAGGAAGCCATGCTTACCGTATGGCGCAAGGCGCATCTTTACAAACGCGATTTGGCGGCCCCCTCGACATGGATTTTCGTCATCGCCCGTAACCGGCGAATTGATATGTTGCGCCGCCTGCGCTTTCCTGAGATTGACCCGGATGATCCGACACTTGTCGGCGACGAACCGACACGCCCCGACGAGGAACTCATTGGTCGGGTCGAGGCCGACAAGGTGCGCGGCGCGCTCACCAAGCTGCCGGAAGAACAGCGCGAATTGATCCAGCTTGCGTTTTACAAAGGCTGGTCACATTCGGAAATCGCCCGCGAGACCGAATTACCGTTGGGCACGGTCAAATCTCGGCTACGACTGGCAATATCACGCCTGCGCAACGAGCTTGAAGAACGCTTCTGAGCTCCGCGCCAATCACTTCATATATTTTTCTTCTCATTGCCTATGCATTGCGTATGATACGGACAGATTTTTCATGACGACACTGGCGCGCGCCGGTATGAGGGGAGGAAAAAATGAAAGCAGTTTTGTGCAAGGAATTCGGCCCGCCGGAAACACTCATTGTCGAGGATATCCCCTCACCGGAGCCCGGCCCGGGGCAGGTGGTTCTTGATGTGCATGCCGCTGCCGTCAATTTCCCCGACACGCTGATTATCGAAAACAAATATCAGTTCAAGCCGCCGCTGCCCTTTTCACCGGGCGGCGAGGTGGCCGGCGTGGTGAGCAAGCTGGGCGAAGGTGCCAGCATGTATAAAATCGGCGATCGCGTGATTGGCTCATGCGGCCATGGCGGGTTTGTCGAGGAGCTTGCCATTCCCGAAACAAGCTGCATTCCGGTGCCGGACGCGATGGATTTGGAAACCGCCTCGGCATTGGTGCTGACCTATGGCACATCCTATTACGCGCTGAAAGACCGCGCCTATATCAAGCCCGGTGAAAATCTTTTGGTCATGGGTGCCGCCGGCGGGGTTGGGCTGGCTGCAGTTGAACTGGGCAAGGCCATGGGCGCGCGCGTGATTGCCGCCGCCTCATCGCAGGACAAGCTGGATGTGTGCCGCGAACATGGTGCAGATGAAACCATTCTCTACCCGTCGGGCGAGTTGGACCGTGACCAGCAGCGCGCTTTTTCAGATGCCATCAAGGAGTTAACCGGCGGCCAGGGTGCCGATGTCGTCTATGACCCGGTTGGCGGCGATTATGCCGAGCCTGCTTTGCGCGCCACCAATTGGGACGGGCGCTATTTGGTAATCGGCTTTGCCGCCGGGCCAATACCCAAAATTCCGCTCAATCTCACATTGCTGAAAAGCTGTCAGGTGGTCGGCGTTTTTTGGGGTGCCTTTGTGGCGCGCGACCCCAAAGCCAACAAGCAGAACCTTGACGATTTGATGCAAATGTTCAATGACGGCAAGATCAAGCCGCGCATTTCAGGCCGCTACCCGCTTGAAGAAGCAGCCAAGGCATTGCGCGAAATGTCCGACCGCAAAGTGAAGGGCAAGGTCATTTTGACCACGGGGCGCGACGCTGGCTGAGGAATTATATCCCGGCGCACAAAAGGTTGAGAAAAACAATTCGCGTGCAGCCCTTTGGTTGCTCGCCTCTGCGGTCTTGTTCACGCTGATGAGCGTGAGCGTCAAATATCTGGGCGAGGAGATGCACCCCTTCCAGATTTCATTTTTCCGGCTGCTGGTTTCGCTGATTGTCATCTGGCCGTTTCTGATGCGCATGGGCGGGTTTCGCGCAGGCATTTCGACATCCGTGCCGGGTTTGCAACTCCTGCGCGGTATTGTCGGCTCAACGGCCATGGTGCTGGGGTTTTACGCCATTGTGCATTTGCCGCTGGCCGACGCGCAGGCTTTCAGCTTTTCGCGCAATCTTTTCATTGTGCCGTTGGCGTTTGTTTTGCTGTCCGAAGCGGTGGGCCTGCGGCGCACGCTGGCGACACTTGTTGGCTTTGCGGGTGTTATCATCATGCTGCGCCCGGGCGGTGACATGGTGCTCGGCCTGCCGGTCGGGGCCGCGCTGGGCCATGCGGTGTTGGTGGCGGTCGCCACAATTTTGGTCAATATCGCCTCGCGCTATGACCGCCCGGTTACGCTCATGTTCTATACCGGCGTGGTGGGGCTGATAATCACGGCGATACCCGCCATTTGGGTGTGGAAACCGGTCGGCATCAATGATCTGATTTTGTTGTTCGTGATGGGCACGCTGGGCGCGATGGCGCATAATTGTTTTATCCGCGCCTATGCACAAGGCGAGGCCAGTGTTATCGCGCCGGTTGATTATACCCGCCTGATTATGGCCGCAATTGCCGGATATCTCTTGTTTTCCAATGTGCCGGATGCCTACACCATTGTCGGCGCGGCGATTATTATCGGCTCCAGCTTTTATCTGATACGCCGCGAGGCGCAACTGCGCGGTGCGCAAAATTAAACCGCTTGCCACTATCGGCACGCCTTTATACGATGCCGCCTATCTTGAGCAGTTTCAAATATTCAGGGAGATATAGCCATGAAGCTCGATTCAAATATTACTGCAATTGTTACCGGCGGTGCGTCCGGTCTGGGCGAGGCGACAGCCCGCATGCTGGCCGAGAAGGGTGTCAAAATCGGCATTTTCGATCTTAATGAGGAGCGCGGCGAGGCGGTTGCTTCCGAACTGGGCGGGGCCTTTGCCAAGGTTAATGTCACCAATGAAGAAGAGACAGATGCAGGTTTTGAGAAAATTCGCGCGGCTTTGGGCCAAGAGCGCATTCTGATTAATTGCGCGGGCACCGGCAATGCCATCAAAACCGCATCGCGCAATAAAGAAACCGGCGATATATCGCACTTTCCCCTCGATGCGTTCAATCTGATTATCCAGATCAATCTGGTCGGCACGTTCCGCTGCATCGCCAAATCAGCCGCCGGCATGATGACGCTGGATCCGCTGGAATGCGGTGACCGCGGTGCCATGGTGAACACGGCGTCGGTTGCCGCCGAAGACGGGCAAATCGGGCAGGCCGCGTATTCGGCATCCAAAGGCGGTGTTGTTGGCATGACCCTGCCCATCGCACGCGACCTGTCGCGCGAGGGCATTCGCGTCAACACGATTTTGCCGGGCATTTTCAACACGCCTCTGCTGGCCGCCGCGCCGGACAATGTGAAACAGGCACTGGGGGCGCAAGTCCCCTATCCGTCGCGTCTCGGCAATCCGGAGGAATATGCCAAACTCGCCACAACCATGTGCGAGGTGAATTATTTCAATGGCGAAGATGTGCGTCTTGACGGTGCTATTCGCATGGCACCGCGCTAGGTCAAATATCCAGCTGATCCGTTTCGATCAAATGACAGCCGGCGATCTTCCATGATCCGTCCGGCTGTCTTTGCATGATGTAGCGCGCATGCGTGTTGCGCCCGCGACGGTCGGTTATATCGACCCGCTGAACGCGTGTTTCGGGCGTGTTTTGCACGGCGCGGGCGGGGTTGGGAAATACCAGTTTATGCGCCGTATAGACGGGTCGATAATGCGCTTTGACCATGGCAATAAAAACTTCCGGTCCGACAAACTGTGCCTGAATATCGGGTGCGGCAAGCGCAAAGGCGGCGGCATCATCGCCGCGCCCGAAAGCGTCAATCTGCTGCAAAATGACTTCACGAATGGCCGTGTCATGTGCCGCGAGCGAAGGCGAGGCGGGTTGGCGTATCAGCGCGACGCCGCTTGCCAGACAGGCCAGCAGGGCGAGAATGACGATATCGCGCCGGGTGAGTGCCATACCTGCCCGTCAGCGTTTCGCGCGAGTTTTGACGCGGCCGGCGGCACCGGCCGTTTTGTCCATGAACCGCGCCATTTTGACATCCAAATCGGACAAACCACCAGCATCATGCGTGGTCAAGGTCACTTTGACTGTTTTATACACATTCGACCATTCGGGATGGTGGTCGAGTTTTTCCGCCATCATCGCCACGCGGGACATCCAGGCAAAAG